>JAQWRC010000276.1 GCA_029243925.1 Phycisphaerales bacterium | reverse complement strand
ATTCAGGGTGGTTGCCCGGATGGCACCGGAACCGGTGGTCCAGGTTGGCAGGTCAATGCCGAGTTCAACGACCGCCAGCACGTCGAGGGGACGCTCTCAATGGCACGATCGGGCCATCCTGATTCAGCGGGCAGTCAGTTTTTCGTCTGTCTTGGTCGCGAGCATTGCCAGCATCTGGACAATCAGTACACGGGCTTTGGCCAGGTCATTGAAGGGATGGATGTCGTTCGAGCCATCGGTGCGGTGGAGACCGACGGTCAGGATCGTCCGCTGGAATCCGTTTCCATGACCAGTGTCGAACTGGTGACGCCAACCGAAAGCTGATCACCTCAGGCAAGTGGTGGTCGCCGAAGCGCAACCGGCCAGCATGCTGATTCCATACTCGTTCCCAGCCTGAGCAACGTGCCTTCGTCGAACAGTCGTCCGATGAGGGTGACGGCGTGGGGACTGCCATCTTCCTTGAGCCCGATGGGGACGGTCAAAGAAGGGTGGCCGGTGCAGTTCGTCGCGAGCAACATGCCATCTGCGTATGAGGGGCCAATCATGGCATCGAGGTCATCGAAGATGCCAGCGTAAAGCTCCATGCACATACGCCGGAAACGATCGGCCTGAACAAGTTCTGGTGCGGGGATAAACCACGATTGTCGGAAGGTATTTGGCCAGGCTTCTGGTTCCTGCCATGTCAGTAGATCATCCAGATCACTGCGTGTCAGTGATTCAAAGGCCGCTGCAGCTTCTGCAAATAGGATCGTGAGCAATGTGCCCCACGGCCAATCCGGAAGTGTGACTTTCTTCAGGGTGCATCCTGCTTCACGAAGCACATCGATTGCATGCTGCTCCATGCGACCTGTTTCATCATCACTGAACAGTGCAGGGTCGTATCCAACCCGCAACCCCCGAACACCAGCAGACGCATCTGCGTGAAATGGCTGGGTGACGGATGCAGGGTCGCCAGTGCTTGCGCCGTTGATTGCGGCGAGGATCGGGGCAGCATCGGCTGCGTGGCGAACGATGGGCCCGATCTTGTCCAATGACCAGCAGAGTGCCATGGCGCCATCACGGGGTACGCGGCCGAATGTCGGCCGGAGGCCGGTGGCCCCACACCGCATCGAGGGCGAGACGATGGATCCATATGTTTCCGTCCCCAACGAAAATCCAACCAGTCCCGCGGCTGTAGCCGCAGCTGATCCGGCGCTGGATCCGCTTGACCCCTCGTCGGTATTCCAAGGGTTGTTTGTGCGCCCCCCAAACCAGATATCTCCGTAGGCAAGGGCGCCCAGAGAGAGTTTGGCGACCAGTACGGCACCGGCCTGGTCGAGCCGATCGATCACTGCGGCGTTGTGTGTCGGCTGCCGTTTGCGATGTGTGGCCGCTCCCCATGTTGTCGGGGCATCACGAGTATCAAGGAGATCCTTGGCGCCCCAGGGGATACCGTGCAGAGGGCCACGCCAGCGCCCGGCATCAAGCTCGGTATCAGCACGTTGGGCCTGATTCATTGCACGCTCTTCCATGAGTGTGACCACGCAGTGAAGTGCCGCATCATGATGCTTCAGGCGATCCAGATACAGTCGCGTCAGTTGCTGACTGGTGATGTCCCGATTGCGAAGCCAGCCGGACAGCTCTGCAATTGAAGCGAAGGCGAGCTCAGTGGAATCTGTTGGCACGCTGCGATTGGGTGCAGGAAGTGCATTTGGATCTCCGGTAGAAGTGACTGGTCGCGGCTGGTGGCCCGGCAGCAGTGGATTGAATGTGGTGGCCGGGAACAGCGATTCTCCCAGTGGGATTCGATCTTGCCGTGCTTGGAGCATGGCGATCTGGTCACCGATGGTCTCCGACATGACCCGACGCTCTTCGGGGGAGAATGAAATACCCGCCAGCTGCTCTGCGTGGGCGATGGTCGCCTGATCAATCTGCCGGGCTGCAGCAGCTGCAGGCTTCGTCGATGACGGTGGCGTTGTGCCAGCACCCTGCCCCTCATCTGCTTGCGCTGGAATGGCGTGTGCCGCGGAAACAGCCGCCATGAATGCGAAGAAACCACGTCTGGAATGGTCTTGATCAATCACTTGATGTTCGGCCGTTCAACCGGCTCTCGCCATGCGGTTGGAAGCAGGAAATGTTTTCCACGGTAGGAATAGATCTGGCCACTGAGGAGCATTGGTCTGTTCAAGTTTCCGCGACGCGCCCAGTATTCAAGATTTCGAAGCTGGGTGGAAGGGAGGAGGATGGCTGGTGGCTCCATGAGACCACGAGCGTCAGCATCAAACACGATGATCCATGCACCGTGCCTTCCTCTGGTCAGGCGCCCTCGACGTGAAATCAGCAGATCCCCTTCATCTGCTCCGATGGGGGAGTCTGTAATGTCAGCACTTCGATCCACACTTTGTTTCAGTGGTCCAACGTCCTGCTGAAGTTGAGCAACGATTGCCGCAACGCTGTCGCCTTGGTCCATATCTGCAAAGTCATCGTCCACATCACTCCATGGATCATTTGAGACGTCATCCGGTGGAGAATCCGACTCAGTGGATTCGGGTTCAGCCTCGCCCGGCATTTCCGGAGAGGGCATCTGCGTGCCTGGTCGTTGTGCGTGCTGGGTCTCCATTTCCACGTGCTGGAGGATCAGGTAGTTGTGGTTTTTGTACAGCAGCACTTCCCCGGAAAGGACAAAGTCGATCTGCTCTTGCGATCGATCTGTGCTTTCAAGTTCGATTTCTTCAAGGAGGTGTGAGGGGAGCAGGATGAAGTCCTGGGCTGGGGTTGCATCATCCCCGTCCTCATCGATGGAGAAGATCCAGGGGTGGCCTGGGCCGATGCGGTGAACCTGTCCACGAGCTTCGCGAATGAAGCTTCCTTCGGGTAGCAGAGGGGCCAGCAATGGAGCCGAATCCTGAGCTGCGGCAGCTTTGGGGGGATCGTCTGCCCCCAGGGCCAGGGGGGCGATCAGCAGGGCAGAGGCAGCAATGAAGTATCGCATGAGCTGATACAGGGTATCCGACTCTCCCTGATGCGCCCCGATCAGGGTGGGAACGCCTCGGAGCTGCCAGAAGAAAGGCCGCGGTGGGATTCGAACCCACGAATAACGGATTTGCAATCCGTCCCCTTAGACCACTTGGGCACACGGCCGGGGAACGTCTCAGGATAACCCGTGGAGCAAGGGAGGGAAAGCGACCACCCCTGAACAGATCCGAAGGGCATTTCATGGCTGGTCGGATGGGGGGATCTCCCGGTACCCATCTCACAGAAGTACCCGCACGGTGTTCAGGGTGTGCTTTGTTTCATAGAACCCCCGCAGGATCTGTTTACAGGGCCAATGAGTTCAGTATTCTCCGATTTGATTTGACCGTTCGTATATAGATTTGGCGTGGAGCCGCATTTCCTCAAGAGGAGACACACGATGAATATTGCTATTGGCGCCTTAACAATCGGTCTGGGGTGCAGCGCAGTACTGGGTTCAACAACCGTCGACACGATGACTGACGAGCAATTGCGTTCCATGGTGATCGATCTGAAAAGTGAAGTCGATTCACTTCGTGCAGAGCAAAATTCAGATTGGCTGACCGAACAGCGAGCCGAGATGGTTCGTGGTTTGGTTGCCGATGTACTTGCGGATGCGGATACCCGTTCCACCCTTCAGGGGAGCAACGTTGCCTCTGGGTACGACAAGGGGTTCTTCATCGGCTCCACTGATGGCAACTGGAAGTTGAAAATCAATTACCAACTGCAGGTCCGCTGGTCATTCAACGATGCGGGCGATCAGGGAAATGCGTATGGATTCGAGGTTCGGCGCAACAAGCTGAAATTCAGCGGCAACGTTGTTGATCCCTCATGGGGCTACAAGTTGTCCATCGTAACCAACCGCCAAACGGTTCAGTTCAGCGGTGCAAGTCAGAATGCAAACGTCTTCATTGAGGATGCGTACATCAGCAAGAAGATGGACAACGGCTGGTATTTCAAGATTGGCCAGATGAAGGCACCGTTCCTTCGTGAAGAGCTTGTCTCAAGCACCAAGCAAATCGCAGTTGATCGTTCGATGGTCAACAATGCGTTTACCTGGACCTACACACAAGGCGCCCTTCTTGGTTGGAACAACGACAGCCTCAGGATTGAAGGCATGTACAACGAGGGGCCCAACAACATCAACAGCCAGGCGAGTACCGAGCCCGGCAAGCAAGGAATCACGGGTCGTGTGGACCTGTTGCTTGGCGAGGAAGCAGATTGGGGCATGTTCAAAGGTTTCAACGCCAAGCACACCAATGGCAGGGTGGGCTTCATGCTCGGGGCTGCCGTCGGCTGGTTCAACGGCCGGGGTCTGGTAAATCAGCAGGAATATGGCAATGCCGAAGTGAACAGAAGCACCGCCTGGACCGTTGATGGTTCGGTTGCCGGAGATGGTTGGACTGTATTCACCTACTTCACGTGGGCGGATGGCAAGCAAACAAAGACCCGTGCCCAACGCAATCAAACAACTCCCCGTGAAAAGCAGGATTCATGGGGCTGGGTTGTACAGGGTGGCTTTCTGGCTGGCGATGATATTGAACTCTTTGCTCGTTATGAACTTGGTGACATCAAGGGCTCAGCAAGTGAGACATTTGGTCGAGCAGCGGTTGCTGGAGGAACGACGATGCCTAGTCGCGGTGAGAACAAGGATCTCAGCGCTTTGACTCTTGGCATGAACTGGTTCATCAACAGCAACGTAAAGTTCACGATGGATTGGGGGTATGCATTCAATCCAGTGCAGGATGGAGGCAACCAGCCGACCTCGGCCGATTACACCTCTTCTGGTACCGGCTGGAGAGCTGATCACCTGAATCCAGCAAAGAGCAAACTCGAAGATGGCCAGTGGCTTCTGCGAGCACAGATGCAGTTGACCTTCTGATCACGTCTTCCCAA
>JAQWRC010000274.1 GCA_029243925.1 Phycisphaerales bacterium | reverse complement strand
CCGCCGCCCTGGATCATGAAGGTGGGAATAACGCGATGGAAAATCGTTCCATCATAGGCATCCGCATTGGCGTACTCGACGAAGTTCGCCGTGGAAATCGGCGCCTTCGCGTTGTTCAGTTCGATCAACACGGACCCCATGGACGTGTCCATGGTGGCGTAGATGAACTCCGGTGCTTCTTCTGCCTTTTCTTCGGCCGCAGGTTTTTCCTCAGCCGCAGCAGGTGCTTCCTGAGCTCCACCTGCGAATGAAACTGTGATGGCGAATGTCGCCAATGACAGAACCAGAAGAACCCAGAATCTCTTTGCAGAGCAACAACATGACATGGAAGGAGCCTCGATTTAAATACCGTGTGAGAACAGGCCACTGCCTGCCGAGTTGCACAGCGTAGCCCGATGCAGGGGCTCAAGGCAAGGCATCACGCTGAATACGAATGGATTCGATCTGCACGAGTTTCCCTGCATCCATTCCGGGGCATGGAGTCACCTGTTTTGCGGCCGCCCAGGCTTCGGGCGACTCAAGATTTTCAGCCCAGAAAGGCCACGTACGACATTGCACAGGCCGCGCACCATACAGGCCGCATACGGCCTTGCCCGGCACGGTGTCTCTGTCGAGAAAGACGCAATCGAACCCATGGGATGTCTTGCGTTCCTTGAGCGACCAGCCTGGCGCCAGACGCCTCGCATGGCGACGCAGAAAGGTCGCCTCATCCAAACCGACTGCTGCCGCCATGACGCGGCCCTCCTCCTCCGTGAACCAGACTGCGCCCTCTGGTCCGGTACAGCAGTTGCCACACTGCGTGCAGGAGAATCGAAGTCCATCGGCATACCACTCATGATCAGTCATTGCGGCGCTTCCATGTCGGGGGCTCGAGCGGTTCGATCTGAATCATGTGCACGGCGCTGGCTTCTGGCCGGGGCGGCAGCCAATCGATGTCCGCAGGTCGATCGTCGAATGCTGCACGATCCAGAACATAGAAATCCCGAACCTCCCAGGGATGCTCCTTGCGAAGACGCTCACGCATCAACAGCTCCATCTCATCACGGGATTCGGCCGAACCCCACATGATCGCGTGCGCTTCTCTGACAGCCTCTTCATGTCTTGCTTCAAGAATGACCACGGCATGCCACAAGGTTCGGCCAATACGCCGACCACGTCCATCGAGATTCACCGTCGGATCATCATCCAGCTCAAGATGCCAGTTCTGCTTCAGTTCCATCAGCAACTGATCCATATCGCAGATCAGATCCGGATGTTCCTCAAGAATCGGGCGAACGCCTATGCGTTCCAACTGCTCCAAGTCGGAGTCGTATCCAACCCGATCAACTTCACGAAGGTCGTGCGACTCAAGCAGTGCCTCAACGCGTTCCCGTTCGCTGGACGCGACATGAATGAGCAAACCCTTGTCTGGATCAAGAAAGAGCTCCACGAAGGGAGCCTCACTGTTGACGCCGGCAGCCAACGATGCGTCCTCAAGCAGGATGGGCTCAAAAACATCCCATGTCCGACGAAACTCGGCTCGTGACATCCCCTTCCGGCTGAGGTACACATCAACTTCCCGGTAGGCATCTCGGGAACCCAGTTCGAGAATGGCGAAGACCTCATCCTCGGGCAGCAGTTGGAATGCATCGTGCAGGAGGGCCTGCAGGCGGTCGAAGGACGTCACCACATGAAAGGTGCAGCATCCCTCCCCTTCCAGCTCATGCCACTCGACGCTCCAGCCCACGTTCGGCACGACCCCCGGAGCAGGCATTACGCCAAGCGGGAACACGAAGCCGTCCTGGACGGCTCGAGGAAGATCGCTACGAATGTGAAAAAGGTCCGCCACGGCAGTTCCATGGTATCGACATGAGGTGCCATGGCCAGCACCGATCGGCGTGTGGCCTGTATGATCGTCCCCCACAGCGAATCACCTCTCCAGATCGAGGAGCCACGACGAATGTCGCAACAACGAGGGCATTGGGGCAGCAAGGCCGGATTCATTCTGGCCGCAGCCGGATCAGCGGTTGGACTCGGAAACATCTGGAAGTTCCCGTACATCACCGGGGAAAATGGTGGCGGCGCATTTGTTGCCGTGTACCTCGGATGCATCGCACTGATCGCACTGCCCATCCTCATCGGCGAGATCATCATGGGCAAGAGGACACAGCAATCCGCTGTGCCAGCATTCCGTGAACTCTCCAAGCCAGCGTCTCCATGGATGGGCATCGGATGGATGGGTGTGCTTGCCGCCTTCCTCCTGCTGTCCTACTACGCCGTCATCGCCGGCTGGACCATGCACTATGTATGGCTGGCCGTGCAAGGCTCGTTCTCCGGCCAGGACGCCGAAGGCATCCAAGCGGTCTTCGGAGAAGCCGCATCAAGTCCAAGCATCAATCTCACATGGATGTTCGCATTCATGGCATTGACCACGGTGATCGTCGCCGGAGGCATCAAAGGTGGAATTGAACTTGCATCGCGAATCATGCTTCCAATCCTGGGACTGATTCTCCTTGCACTGATGATCGTCGCCGCAACCAGTGCCAAAGGCGGATTCAGTCAAGCGGCCGATTTTGTATTCAGTTTCCGCACCGACCAGTTGACCGCCGATGGCGTGCTCGAAGCCGTCGGGCACGCATTCTTCTCTGTCGGCGTCGGCATGGGCACGATGATCGCCTACGGGTCCTACCTGAAG
>JAQWRC010000262.1 GCA_029243925.1 Phycisphaerales bacterium | reverse complement strand
GCGCCTCGGGGATCAAAGGGAAGATTCGCATGACGGTTGGCAAGCCAATCCGCTACTTCATGCAATATCTCCATGTCTGCCTTGATGGTCTTCTCAATGCCGGGTCGAAGAACCTTCAGTACAACACGCTGACCATCGAGCTTGACGGCGCGGTGGGCCTGGCCAATCGAGGCCGCCGCGAGTGGCGTTTCCTCAATCGAACTGAACAGCAGATCAAGGTCACCGAGTTCCGCAACAAGCTCTGCGTGGATGTCCTCCCAGGACTCCGCGGGCACATCACTCTGCAACTTCTGGAACTCTTCGATCCAATCCGCGGGCAGAATGTCGGGGCGAGTACTGAGGATCTGGCCGAGTTTGATGAAGGTAGGCCCGAGTTCTTCCAGAGCACATCGCACGCGGGCCGCTCGGGAAAGTGACTCCGCATCTGCATCCATGGATCCGGAGAGCAACTCCTTACCCTTGCTGCTGAGCAGGTGCAGTTTGGATTCCTGAAAGAAGTCCTTGAATCCATACTTCACCGCGACAGATAGGAGTTGTCGGTACCGATTGGCGTTCTTGATGGTTGAGATGACGCTGATGATGTAACCCTCTTAAGAATATCGAAGCCACTATAGCGAGAGGTCCGAAAACACCGTCGACTTGGGTCGATCTACTCTCCAAGGCAGGATTTAAGGCCACACTGGTCTTCTCCTGACAGCCAAGGAACAGAAATCTCGTGAAAGCAATGATTTGCACGTTGACCCGAGACAAGAACGATCGCATTATTCCCCTGACGATGACGAACTTCAGGAACAATCAGATTGCCCGTCCACGGGCCATTGCCAAGGCCGCTCCCAAGCGGTCCAAGTTGCATGATCTCCTGAATACGCGTCCGGCAGTCATCAATGCAGTGGCCACTCTGGTCATGCTTCCCTGGTCAATCTACTGCTGTTTCACACATCGCAGGACGGGGCCGAAACGGAGAATCTGAGCAGCACGCTCAACAATGCACTCTCCAACGCCCCGTCCAAGCAGGATGGGGCGTTGTTCATTCAATAGATGTCACCCCACTACGTGGAGCAATGCCATGATCCCTTCAAACCAACAGCCACATTCCAACAGCACCTTCAATGAGCAACGGCCCGCGACCGCCAGCCTGGCTGGCCTGATGGCGCCCGTGCAATGTGCGTTGAATACCGTTGATGGCACAGCAGAACTGCGGGTACGCGGACTCTCCATGGACCGCACGTTATTGCTGCTTGCCGAGTCTGGTGATGAATGCGCAAATCTGGTCCTGGGGTTCAAGACTGACGCAACGCTCCCTCCCATCGAGCCCCCGCACGCAGGCAATCTCAATATTCATGAAGCGGGTGAACTGCTTGACCGAATCGCTTGGATCGTTCTGCTCGATGGAGCAGTTGAAGATGGAGATGCGCAAGCCATGCAACGTGCCTGGGAACGTGGAGGCTGCCTACTTGATGCAGAAGTGAGGGCCACGACATCCGTCGTCAGTGATACCGGCGGAACACTGGTCTTCAGATCCACCGATGAGGAACTGCTGCTGCTGGTTGTCGGCGAACTCCTGTGCAACTATGTCGCAGAGCAAAGGAGTCAGTCCATCACGGCGCCCACTCGGCCCGAACCGGGACTCATCCACGCATTGCTTTCAATCAGTGGGACACTTTCCATACGCCCAATCGAAACCGAGCTGTACTCCACCTGGATCGATATTGGCATCAATACCTGCCCTCATCGTTCCATCGGTCCCGCCGACACATCCATCATCTATGACACGGTGGGACATTCATGGCATGGTGATGTCTGATGGCGTGCATGAGATCCTTGCTCGAAGACGAACCTCTCCTGTGCCGCGAACGTACTGACATTGTGATCTCCCGGCAGGCGCTTTGGCCCCGGCCGCTGCAGAACTCAGGTGTTGTGCGTATCGCCAACGGTACGCCCCCAGCCGATTGACGAGGGGTCCATCGGCTGGCAAGCGCAGGGCGGCCTCCAGGCTGCCCTGCTGCTTGCCTGGGGTGCGTATTCCCGAATCGGTTCGGAGTTGTTCTAATACGAACATGATCAGCCGCACCGGACTCTGGCTCAGTCGAATTTTTCGGAATCTGATTCCCGACCCGTTTGTCATCGCCATCGTGCTTACGTTGGTCGTTGCCGCCGCCGCACTGGTCTGGGGACAGTTCCAGCCTGGCGAAGATCGCTGGCTCGAACTCCTCGGTGCATGGAGTGACAGCAAGACCGGTCTTTGGAAACTGCTTGGGTTTGCCATGCAGATGAGTCTCATACTGCTCACCGGAGCTGTTCTTGCCGCATCGAAACCCGTGCGATTGATGATCAGCCGGGTTGCAGGCCTCCCACGAAGCACAGCAACGGCCGCCGCCATGGTTGGTGTCATCGCCGCCTCCGTCGGCCTGCTCAACTGGGGCCTGGGCCTGATTGTTGGCGCACTGCTCGCTCGCGAGGTGGGCATGCGTCTCAAGGAACGAGGCATCCACGCCCACTATCCATTGATTGCCGCCGCAGGGTACATGGGCATGCTGACATGGCATGGAGGACTTTCTGGCTCTGCGCCGTTGTCAATGACGACGACCAGTGGAGCGGAAAAAGTACTGCCGGCCGAATACGTTGCTGAAATTGGAACGATTCAACTGGAAGCCACGATTTTTTCACCACTGAATCTCATCGTGAGCCTCGGACTGCTCATTCTGATCCCAACCTTTCTCGCACTGCTAGCGCCTTCGCAAGCGAGTGACATGCAGCCCATCGATGGGTTTCGCCCGCTGGAAGAAAAACCATTTCAACCACCGTCTGAAACAGGTGTCCCCCGCATCCTGAATACGTCCTGGATTGTTGCGTGGATACTGGGCATTGCCCTGCTTCTTGCGGTCGGCAGGTACATCGCCTTGCGTGGAATCGGCAGTCTCGGACTTGACCAGGTGATCATGATCATGTTCGCATTTGGCTTGCTGCTCCACGCCTCGCCAGCCGCCTACATGCACGCGGCAACCGATGCGGCTCGTGGGTGCGCGGGCATCATCGTGCAATTCCCACTCTATGCAGGAATAATGGCGATGATGGCTGCAGCCGGCCTGGTCGCAATGATCGCAAGTGGATTTGTCGCCGCCGGCACTGCGGAAACAATGCCCTTGCTGTCATTTCTTGCCGCAGGCATCGTCAACATCTTCGTCCCAAGTGGCGGCGGACAATGGGCCATTCAAGGACCCATCGCGCTGCAATCTGGTTTGGATGCCGGTGTCGCACCCGGAAAGATGGTCATGGCCGTCGCCTATGGAGATGAACTGACCAACATGCTGCAGCCCTTCTGGGCGCTTCCGCTGCTGGCCATCACGGGCGTTCGAGCTCGTGATATCGTCGGCTATACCGCCATGGTCATGCTGGTCGCGGGTGCATGGATGGCCCTCTGGCTCTTGGTGTGGAACTGATCGCACATGAACCAACTCCTGATCGAACATGATGCTGGATTGACTGTCGTCACACTGAACAACCCAGACCAACGAAATGCGCTGAGTGTCGAACTCCTCCAGCAGATGGCCCGTGCACTGGATCCTGCGACCGACGATGAACCCCACGCCATTCTTCTTCGCGGCAACGGGCCTGCCTTCTGTGCCGGCTTCGATCTTGGCGCAGTCGTGGATGACCCATGCGTGCTGCAGGATCTCATTGTCGCCCTGGGAGAAGTGACCCATCGCATGCGCAACCATCCCGCTCCGATCGTGCTTGCCGCCCACGGTTCAGTGATTGCAGGTGGCTGTGCGATCTTGAGTGCCGCCGATATCGTCATACTTGGCGACCAAACAAAGGTGGGCTATCCCGTCCATCGACTCGGTGTCTCACCCGCTGTCACCTTGCCGACTCTGCTTCAAACCATCGGCGAAGGGCCTGCAAGAGCCATCGTCATGGACGGTCGTTTACGCACCGGCATGGAGGCGCACCGGCTTGGAATTGGAACACAACTCGTACCAGAAGATGACGTGCAGAAAGAAGCTCTCGAACTCGCATGCTCCATCGCATCGCAGCCTTCGGCGGCCACAGCGGCAACGAAGAAATGGATGAACGCGCTCGATGGGTCGGATGACGGCGCGCGGTGGGATGGGCCGATTGCTGGATCAAAACCGCTTGCCGAGGGTGCCGAGGCCGCGGAACGCATCCAGGCCTTCTGGGCGAACAGGCGATCATAAGATCAGTCAGGCGAACCCTCGTCCAGATCACCTACGTCTTCTTGGCTTCGGGCAGTGTGCTGTGGAGCATGGAATTCGCGGTGGGAGGCGGGCACCATCCCCAATTGGACGTAATCGCGCTTGCAGAACATGTTCATGAACCAGTCCATCAGGACGCGAAGTCGTCGGCGCCAGCCCGGGGTCTTTATCAGATAGATGGCACGCCACATGGCCCAGGCAAAGAAGCCTTCGAGGCGGAGGCCTTTCAACTTCGCCACACCACGGTGCCGCCCAAGCGGAACGAGAATCCCCTGGACGGCCACATGTCCCGCCGTCGTCGGACGCCCTTCGATTGAAGCAATGATGTTTGCCGCAACCTGCGGCGCCTGGCGGATGGCGATCTGCGCAAGTGGCGGCATTGGTTTTCCGTTCGTACAAGGGATGCTGGCGCAATCGCCCAAGCCCCAAACCCGATCCAGGCCCTTCGCAGTGTAGTCCTCGTTGCAATCAAGCCCATTGAACGTATTCAGCGGCAACCCCTGCAGTTCCTGCAGCACAGGGTTGGGAGCGATCCCCGCTGTCCAAATTACCGTGCCGCATGGAATGGACTCATCTTCACTGGTCACAACGTGATCAGCATGTACTTCCTTGACCGTCGACCCGGTGCGAAGCGTAATCGCTCGCGCTTCCAGCTTCTTTGCCGCCCAATCGTGCTGGTGCTGAGGCAGTATGCCCAGAATGCATGGGCTACCTTCAATCACCGTAAATGAACAATCCTCACGCCGCAGGTGGTGGTACTGCACCGTTGCATCCCGAATGAAGTTCTCCAACTCGCCCACGACCTCGA
Organism: Phycisphaerales bacterium; assembly: GCA_029243925.1. Taxonomy (GTDB): domain Bacteria; phylum Planctomycetota; class Phycisphaerae; order Phycisphaerales; family SM1A02; genus SP202. The sequence continues at coordinate 2,927 of JAQWRC010000262.1, read as the reverse complement.
TGCCCGTGACATTCCCGCCCACGATGATGAAGTGAAGCAGCCGTCGGCGCTCATCCTGATCTTCGGTCGCATTCGCAAGCTCCAGCAGTTCGATCGCGCGATCCCGTATCACCACGGCATCGGACATGTGCTTCATTTCAAACGCATGCTCGCGAACACCGGAAACAATATGCTCGGGCAGAATACGCGTCACACTTCCGAGTGCGACCACGAGGTGATCAAATCGGATCGAGCGGTCATGATCATCACCGATCAGTCGGTAGCCGACCGTACGCGATTCAAGATCAAGATCCTTGATCTCGCCCATGAACAACTCGCTTCGGCGGGCGAACTCTCGGATTGGTACTGAACAGTGCCGCGGCTCGATTGATCCCGTCCCGGCCTCAACAAGAAGAGGATAAAAGACGAAGAAGTTGTTGCGATCAATGATGATGATTTCAAGATCATGTTGGCGAATGTGCTTTTGCAACGCCTGCGCGAGATACGCGCCACCGAAGCCACCCCCAAGAATTACGATGCGGGTCAAATCGGCCATGGCTGATCCTGGATCGATTCATGCTTCAGCCATACCAGAGTGACTGGAACCGATTCGGAAGGTTCAGTACTTCGGACTTCAATCCCTTCCATGTCGAAATCTCCGTCCTGACGTGCCGGCGGGTCGGCGATGATTGAAATCATGATGTAGGAGGACCAGCACACGGGCACCATGGAGATCAGAATGCTCGCAATCGCCAGCCGCCGGGATACGGCTAGATTTCGGCGTGATATGAACTCACACACGATGATGACGAAGGCCACGATGATGAACTTGAATATGCTCATCCCCAGTCGCCCCCAGTTGTCAATGACGAAATCGGCGATCGGATTGATCTCCGTCCCGCCAAAGAACAGGATCACTCGAGTCATGATGACATCAAGTGCGGAAACAAAAACCAGCCACATGTAGAGGTTGGGATGACATACCGGGACTCTCCAGGAGCCCTTGCCCTGGCTGGCATGTTCGGATGAATCCGGAGGCTGATTAGAGGATGTTGTCATGAGTTGGAATATTGTGAGCTGGGGACGTGTTCAGTTCCACAAAGACATCTGACTGCAGATCCCGGGCGGTCGCATCGTCTGCAACATCACTGTGGCATGCTGCTGGAGTTTTTCCATCCTGCATGGCTTTCTGTGTTTTTGATGCGAGACGATGGATCTCATCTGGGCTCAGAACCCCACGTTGCTCAAGAATGGATTTCTGCTCATCCGTGAGCGCATCGCTGATCTTGGGTTTGTCCCAGGCATATTCAGCATCTTTTCCGGAAGCGATCTCCTGAATCTCTCGGCTGATGCGGACGGAACACCAATCGTGGCCGCACATGTCGCAGAAATCAGTATTGACATCAAGATCTTCATCGTGCAGCGCCCGCGCTGTGTCGGGATCAAAACTCAACTCGAAGTGACGTTCCCAGTTGAGCGCTGCTCGGGCCTTGGTCAGTTCATCATCCCGATCGCGGGTGCCGGGAATCCCCAACGCAATGTCGGCTGCATGCGCCGCGATGCGGTACGCGATGCATCCCTGCTTCACGTCATCACGCTTGGGCAGCCCCAGATGCTCCTTGGGCGTGACGTAGCACAACATGGATGCGCCATGCCACGCCGCATTCGTTGCTCCAATGCAGGAGGTGATGTGGTCGTATCCCGGGAAGATGTCGGTGACCAGAGGGCCCAGAACGTAGAACGGCGCTCCGTGGCACTTGCGCCGCTGCAATTTCATGTTGTATTCGATCTGGTCAAGAGGCATGTGGCCGGGCCCTTCGACCATGACCTGCACACCGTGCGTCCACGCCCGTTCGGTCAGTTCTCCGATGATCTCCAACTCCGCAAGTTGCGCACGGTCGGAGGCATCCGCGAGGCCACCGGGGCGAAGTCCATCCCCGATCGAGAAACTCACATCATGCTGACGCATGATTTCGCAGAGTTCATCCCAAAGATCGTACATCGGATTTTCGCGATCCTTCATAAGCATCCACTTGGCAAGCAGTGAACCACCACGTGACACGATGCCGATGAGACGATTCTTGACGTGCGGGATATGTGCACGAAGCAAGCCGGCATGAATCGTGAAGTAGTCGACGCCTTGCCTGGCCTGATGCTCGACTGTCTTGAGTATGACCTCATCGTCGAGTTCATCGAGCTTGCGGCCGATGATCATCGAATAGATCGGTACGGTCCCGATGGGAACCGTGGAATGCTTGATGATCGCCTCGCGGCACGCGTCGAGATCTCCACCAGTTGAAAGATCCATCACTGTGTCGCCGCCCCACTGTTCTGCCCACCGCAACTTCTCGACTTCTTCATCGGTTCCTGAACTGACCGGTGAAGCGCCCATGTTGGCATTCACCTTGGTCAGGGAAGCACGGCCAATGCACATCGGATCAAGCGTGTGCTCAAGATGGTGAATATTGGCTGGCAGGATCATCCGTCCCGCGGCGATTTCATCACGAATCTGCTCCGCAGTGAGGTGGGGCTCACGCTCGGCCACACGCCGCATCTCTGGAGTAATGGTTCCCAGGCGAGCGTATTCGAGTTGGGTCACCGCGACGAAATCCGGTGGAGCGATGGCTCGGATTCTGACCTCGCCCCTGCCATGGCCAAGGCAGCCATTGGAGTGTGATTCGATCGTCCACCCTTCAGGCAGAAAGTCCCAAGCCGTCAGTCCTGATGGCTGCGGCATTCCTGGCGTATCTGGGCTGGAATACATGCGAGGGCCACCAATATCAGGTGCCAACGAGAAACTGCCGGGTGTCGTTCCGCACGTGCTGGATGCTGGATCGTCAGCCCCGTGCATGGGCAATGCATCGAGAAATGCATCATCGCTGGCATGAACGAAGTTGATATCACTGTTTGAATTGCGGTCTGGCTGCTGAATCATTCCTGGTCTCTCC
>JAQWRC010000249.1 GCA_029243925.1 Phycisphaerales bacterium | reverse complement strand
TGCCTGAGCCACCATCACTGGTGGCGGGATAGAAGTCGCAGAAGACCATCTGCTGGGGTTCCTCATATCCCGGAAGCGCTTTTTCAGCCGGAGCCGTGTCAAGCGTGATCGTGTCCCCGACGCGTACATCATCAAGTGTCTTGATTGAGGCGACGAGGTAGCCAACTTCAGCATGTTCAAGTTTCGGGACTTTGACCGGTTGTGGTGTGTATCGGCCGAGTTCGGTGATGTTCCAGGTTCGGCCACTGCTCATCATCCGAATCTTGTCTCCAGTGGCCAGTGAGCCGTCGAAGTTCCGGACATAGATGATGACGCCACGGTAATCGTCGTAGTGGCTGTCGAAGATCAGGGCGCGACTTTCCTCGATTTCAGCTGGTCGAGGATCCGGAAATCGTACGCAGATGGCGTCAAGCAGTTCCGTAATGCCTTCTCCTGTTTTCGCCGAGCAGTAGATGCAGTCCTCGGCGGGGAGTCCAAGCACCTGCTCGATCTCCATGGCGACCCGATCGGGATCGGCGGTCGGCAAATCAATCTTGTTGACGACCGGGATTAGATCCAGATTGTGTTCCACTGCGAGGTATGCGTTCGCGACGGTCTGTGCTTCAACACCCTGAGCCGCATCGACGACGAGGATCGCTCCTTCGCAGGCCGTCAGGGCCCGCGAAACTTCATAGGCGAAGTCGACATGCCCGGGCGTGTCAATGAAGTTCAGTTGGAAGTCCTGTCCGTCGTAGTGGTGGTCGACGGTAACGGCCGAGGCTTTGATGGTGATTCCTCGCTCGCGTTCGAGATCCATCGAATCCAGCAACTGGTCACGCGCTTCCCGTTCGGTGACGGCTTGCGTCGCCTGCAGCAGGCGATCGGCAAGGGTGCTCTTCCCATGGTCGATATGGGCAATGATGGAGAAGTTGCGAATAGGCAAGGAAGGTGGATTCTATCGCGGCCCGGAGCTCGATGCTCAGAGACAACTTCCCCAGTATGAGATGATCAGCAGCAGGTCCTGAATATCGACATTTCCATTGCCGTCGATATCCCCGATGCAGATGGGTGTGCATCCGATGTCCACACATTGCGTGCCGGGTTCAGCCCAGACGCCGCCTCCGGCAAGGCAGTCGACTTCCGAGGTCTTGACGCAATCGCCCAGTGGCAGGCAGCAGGCTCCGGTCGTTGAGCCCTGGCATTCATCAGGGATGCCGTCCTCCGGGTTCACGTCTTCACTGGTACCTGCGTCGATATCCGTGCTGTCATCGATTCCATTGCCATTGCAGTCGACTGGGCCCACTGCTGCGGCGTGGTAGCCGCTCCCGGCGAGGTGTGAATAGCCGGTGCCGGTGGGGGCATCGGACACTTGTCCATGCTCATCAAGTCCCCACGCCCAGACCCTGGTGGTGGTGTCGATCGCGAGAGCGAATTTCCGGCCGCAGGCGATGGAGGCGAATGCGTCGCCCTCCGGTACGTCAGTCTGCCCATGGGAGTTGGATCCCCAGGCGACCAGCGTGCCGTCGGCTTTCAGGGCCAGTCCATAGATTTCGCCCGCCGCGACAGCAACATAGTCAGTGCCCGTCGGTGGGCTTGACTGCCCGATCGTATCGTTGCCCCATCCGATGAGTGAGCCGTCGCTCTGCAGCGCGATGGAAAAGTGCTTGCCGGCGGCGACGGCAGTGGCGGTCAGTCCTTCGGGCACGTCGCATTGTCCTTCGCCGTTGTCTCCCCATGCACTGACCGTGCCATCCTCCTTGAGTCCCAGTGCATGATTGTCGCCCGAGGAGACCGCGGTGTATTCGGTACCGGACGGGTGGTCGATTTGTCCACCACCGTTGTAGCCCCAGCCATCCAGTGTGCCGTCGGTGCGCACCGCCATGACATAGGAATGACCGGCCGAGATGTCGGAGTAGGTTTCACCGGAGGGGACATCCCCCTGCCCGCTGTTGTTGAGTCCCCAGAATGCGACCGTGCCATCGTCCCGCAACGCGATCGAGAACCAGTAGCCGCACGAGACCTTGACGAAGTTGTCGTCGCTGGGCGCATCCGTCTGTCCTTGCTGATTGCCTCCCCATGCAGCCACTTCACCGGCCGATGCGATGGCAGTCGGTGCGGACAGGCTGAGCAGACAGATCAAGATCAGTTGACGCATGGTTCCCCTTCTCGCTACCCATCATGGCAGGATGCCGCATGCAGGCAAGGGAAAAAACGAAGTCAGCCCCAGGTGGATCGAAGCACCCGCATCCAGTTGCCGTGAGCGAGGGCATGCAGTGATTTATCGCACCATCCACGGTCGCGCAGCACGTCTACAAGCGTCGGGAGTCCGGCGCAGTCGCCCATCGGTTCAGGCATGGTTGCGCCATCGAAATCGCTGCCGAGAGCGACGTGTTCGATGCCCATTCGATCGACCATGTAGTCGAGGTGATCGGCGATGACCGACAAGGGGGTGTCTTCATCATCTTCACCGTCGGGTCGAAGAAAGCCGACGTGAAAGTTCACTCCGACAAGACCGTTGCTGCCGCGGATGACATCGAGTTGATCGTCCAGCAGATTTCGAGACGATGCGCAGATCGCGTGAACGCCACAGTGGGTCGCGATCACCGGGGCGGTCGTCAGTTCCGAAAGGTCCATGAATCCGCGGTAGTTCAAGTGGGAGACGTCGAGCATGACGCCCAAATCGTTGCATCGTCGGACGAGGTCCTTCCCGGCGTTGGTCAACCCCGGACCGATGTCGGGCGTGCAGGGGAACGCGAAGGGGACGCCATGGGCGAATGCATTCGAGCGGCTCCAGACTGGTCCAAGCGAACGCAGCCCACGGGCATGGTCGACCTCGAGTTCAGAGAGGTCCTCGCTGAACATCTCCACGCCTTCGTAGTGCAGGATCAGTGCCATCACGCCATCGCGCATGCACGAGTCCAGTTCCTCGGCCGTACGCACGAGGCGAATCCGGTCCGAGTTGGCTTTCAGCATGTGGTCCATGCGGTCAAGCACGCCGTTGGTCTGTGCTCGTGCCGTGGCATGATCCACGGGATCGAAGCATCCCGCTTCAAGGGTTGTTCCATCATTGGCAGTAATGGAGCTTCGGCCACCGGAACCGGGAATGAAGACCGCGAAGAATCCGCCAGCAAGTCCTCCGTGCTGGGCTCGAATCAAATCGATATGCCCTTCGCCGTTGCGATCGATGATCGACTGGGCGGTCTCGTCCGCCGGGGGGAAGAGGCGGGTCAGTGTGTCGTTGTGGCCGTCGATGATCTGGAGCGGCGCATCCATGTCAACCGATCACTGGCAGCGAAAGACCCGCTTCCAGTTCATCCAGCGGTCGAGCAATGAGGTCATACCCATCGCTGTCGATGATCGTGCAGCGAACGAGTTCGCCCGGTGCGAGATCACGGCTTGAAAGCACCCAGGTGCAGGCATCAACCTGCGGCGCCTGGTGGTAGCAGCGTCCGGTGAAGACCTGCAGGGTGTCATCGTCCGTTTCACGATCGCGTCCCGGTCCATCAACAAGGACGTCGAAGATGGCGGATTGCTCAGCCAGATAGGCCGTGTTCTCAAACGCGATCTCCTGCTGGGCGAGCATGAGTTCCTCTTCACGACGCGCCTTGACCTCGGCGGGTACGCGAAGTGCTGGATCATCCTCCATGGTTCCGGCGACGGTGCCGGCTTCCTGCGAGTACTGGAACACGCCCATCGCATCGAACTGGAAATCACGGATCCATTCGAGCAGTTCCTGATGATCTTCTTCCGTTTCGCCGGGGAAGCCGGTGATGAAGGTCGTGCGGATGGCGACGCCGGGAATACGATCTCGCAGACGATCCATCAACGCTCGTTGCTGGTCGCCGGTGACATTGCGGCGCATTGCAGACAACATGCCATCGGCGACATGCTGCAATGGGATGTCGATGTAGTTGACGATGTGTTCTAGTGACGCGATCGCATCGATCATCTCGTCGGTGAAGTTAGTGGGATAGGCGTACATCAGCCGGATCCAGCCACCGCCATGTTCACGGGCGATGTCGTTCAGATTCGTCAGCAGGCCGACGAGGCCCTCCGGATCATCGGCGTCGGGATCTGCCCATCCGATATCCCGCCCATAGTTCGTAGTGTCCTGGCCAATGAGATTGAGCTCGTACGCGCCTCCAGCCATGAGTGCCCGCGCTTCGGCCAAAAGATGCTCAACCGGCTTTGAGCGCATCTTGCCGCGGATGGATGGAATGGTGCAGAAGGCGCATCGCTGATTGCATCCTTCGCTCATGCGGAGGTATGTCCAGTGGCGTGGTGTCAGCCGGAACCGGTTGTCATCACCTTCCCAGTAGCCGACGCCTTTGCCGTCCTTGCCCTGCACGGTCAGGCCGACGGTATCTCGCCCTCGTTCGCGAGCCGCCTGCAGTGCATTGCCGCTGATCCAGTATCTGGGAGCTTCCGCTTCGATGTCGACATCTTCAGGAGGACCGCCGACGGCATCCCTGATGCGATCTCGATCGAAGACGCCGAGCATGGCATCGATGCCCGGTGCCCACTCGAGCATCTTTGCCCGGTGTCGTTGGACGAGGCAGCCAGCGACCACGACGCGTTTCACGCGTCCTTGATTCTTGCGCTCGATAGCTTCATGAATCGCCTCAAGAGATTCGTCCCGAGAGGCTTCCAGAAATCCACAGGTGTTGATGACGATGGCATCCGCCTGATCGTGGTCGGAGACCAGTTCGTAGCCGCTTTGGGACAACTCGCCGAGCATGGCTTCGGAATCAACGAGATTCTTCGGACAGCCGAGGCTCACGAAGGCGACTTTTGAAATGTCGTGTGCAGCCGTAGTCATTGGTAGAGCTCATTCGTTCTGATGTAGTCATCCACATCCGGGACGAGCACATCACGTGTGTCGCGATGTTCGGAGATCATGTGCCGGGCTTCAGTGGAACATGTATCCATGCATGGCAGGTCGAGTCGCCATTGAAGCCACCGCTCCACATCGACTTGAGGCCACTGGCCTTTGGTACGAAGGGCATCGGCAAATTCGGAAGCATCACTCCAGTGTCGCGGCAGTACCAGAGGCTCGGCGAGTTCGATCAGATCCGCCCAGTCCCGCCATGAGTGAAACGTGACTGCTTGGTCATCGCCGATGAGCAAGCGGAGTGGTACGGCATCATCGATCTGTTCACGAAGTTGTCGAACGGTATCGATTGAATAGCTGGGCCCGTCTCGATGCAGTTCGATGTCGCAGAGTTCCGCGCCTTCAATACCATCCACGACGAGTCGAAGCATGGCCAGTCGATGTACTGGATCGGTCGGGGGTTCATCGATCTTGTGCGGACTGATGGCGGCGGGGATGTAGAGCAATTTCGATGCGCCGATCAGTGACGCTGCCTGTGGAGGCAGTTCGGCATGAGCGCGTGTCGGTGGATCGAATGTTCCGCCGAAGATCACGATGGGTGCCATGGAAGACACGAGCGTCCAGATCAGGCCTTCGGGACGCTGACGATGCGTACCTGAGTGAACTGTCGGTGGCCGTGAGGTCCACCGTGGAACCCGTAGCCGGATTGCTGTGCCCCGACCCAGGGTGAACCCTTTGCGCCACCGCAACCCTTGTTGATGCCGACCATGCCAGCGGTCATCTGGCGGGCGACATTGCTTGCCCGCTCAAGATCAGAACCGAAGACAGCAGCGCCAAGTCCATAGGGCGTGTCATTGGCGAGCTCAAGTGCCTGGCGCTCATCCTTGACCCGCATGATGCAGGCGACAGGGCCGAAGGTTTCATCACGCATGATGTCCATGGAGTGGTCAAGGCCGGTCAGCACGGTTGGTGTGACGTAGTTGCCGTCCATGGGACTGTCACCGCACGCGACGGTTGCACCTTGCTGCTTGGCGATTTCAAGTTGTTCGAGCACCATGGCCTTCTGTTGCGGGCTGACCATTGGGCCGATGGTGGTGCCTTCTTCTGCTCCATCGCCAACCTGAAGTTCCGCGACCTTTCGCAAGACAGCTTGTTCGAAATCGGATGCGATGCCGTCTTCAACGTAGATGCGTTCAGTGCTGACGCACACCTGTCCGCAGTTGCGGAAGGAGTTGAGCACGGCGAAGTCTGCGGCCTCTTCGACGTTGGCGTCATCCAGCACGATCATGGGGTCCTTGCCGCCGAGTTCGAGGATGACGCGTTTGAGTCCGCCACCGGCGGCTTGCAGAATGTGCTGCCCGGCAGCTCGGCTGCCGACGAATGCAATCAGCTGAACATCGGACTGCACCAGGGCTTTGCCTTGGACTTCGTCCCCATGCACGATCTGGAGAACGCCTTCGGGGAGAAACTCGTTGTACACATCCACGAACGCCTGTCCGACAAGAGGCGTTTCCTCAGATGGTTTCATGACGACGGTGTTGCCGGCGATGAGCGCGGGGATCACCGTCTGCTGTGGCATGAGGAATGGGAAGTTCCATGGGGTGATGACGCCACAGACACCGAAGGCGTCGTAATACAGGGTCGTATCGACTGAGCCGTCTTCAAGGTGTTCAGGTTGAAGTGAGGCAACGAGTGAATCGAGCAGCCCGGGCAGGCCGGAGCCGGCATATCCAGCTTCACCGCGGCCTTCTGCTTGTGGCTTTCCCATTTCAGCGGTAATCAGATCGCCGAGTTCATCGGCGCGTTCGGCAATGGCCGCAGCGGCGGGGCGAAGCATGTCGGCTCGTTCCTCGACGCTGAGGGCGCTCCATGCGATCTGTGCTTCCCGTGCACTGGCAACGGCAGCGTCGATGTGCTCGACGGGGGTGACATCGACGGAACCAACGGGATTGCCGGTGGCGGGGTTGATCGATTGAAGTGTGCTGGTTGTGGCCGTGGTCATGGATGTCTCCTGAGTGCTGCAACGGGGTGATTGGATATTCTAGCAGCGTTCGATGTGGATTCCGACCCGTTCTATGTAGTATTCAGGCCCCACAGTCGCTCAAGGAGAGCTATTCATGACCGTGCTTGTGACAGGTGCCACCGGGATGTTCGGCGCCCGGGTGACGGCGTTGCTCGCTGAATCGGGTGTCGATGTGCTGGCAATGACCAGAAGTCGCGAACGCGCCGAGGAGATGACGTGCGGAAGCGTGACCGGCGTCGTCGCCGATCTCGATGATCCATCAAGCCTCTCCGCCGTTATGGAACAGGCGGACCGTCTTTTTCTCGTCAGTCCGATGCACGCTGAACTGGGGCGGCGCGAGGTTGCAGCGATTGAATCGGCGCAGGTGCACGGCATCGACCAGGTGGTCAAGTTGTACGGCTCGGTCCGCCATGAGGGTGATCAACTCGATGTACAGCACCAGTTGTCCATCGAGGCGTTGCGCAACTCGGGCTTGCAGTGGTCTCTCGTGTCGCCGCAGACGGTGATGGAGACGAATCTCCTCGGGCAGATCGAAGGGATCCGATATGAACGCAGCATGTTCGGTTCCGCCGGCGATGGGCGCATCGGCATGGTCGCGCTCGATGATTGCGCACAAGTGGCGGCGCATGTGCTGCGGGCGGATCCATCGGCATGGTCCGAGCGAAATCTCGAGATCACCGGACCCGAAGCATTGACGTACACCGAGATCGCCGGGGAACTGTCGAAGGCGTTCGAGTGTCCGATCAGCTACATCGACATGTCCGAAGATGCGTTCGCAGCGATGCTCATCGAATATGGCGTACCGGCGGAAGAGCTTGAGTTGCAGGTGCTCTGCCATTTTCGGCAGATGCGAGCAGGCAAAGCGTCGTTGGTGACCGATACCTTCGAGTTAGTGATCGGTCGGCCCGCCACATCTATATTCGAGTGGGCCAGAGCCCACCGGGACGCATTTGGTCTTTCGGACGATTGAGGCACGTCGCGATCCTTTGGATCAGGTGGTGAAGCACGGTAGGTTTTATTTCGTCATACGTCGTAGACATGACCACACTCGATCTCGATGTAATCTGCGCGATAGTTG
>JAQWRC010000294.1 GCA_029243925.1 Phycisphaerales bacterium | reverse complement strand
AAAAGGACCGTGCCGACGCGGTATGATTGTACGGCTGCATGACACCTGTCATCCCCAACTTGTGACTGAATATCCTTGAGAGGGCCTTTACGTGCCATTGAATGAAGATCACATTCGAACTGCCTTGTCCACGGTTCTGGATCCCGATCTGGGCAAGGATCTCGTCACCTTGGGCATGGTCAAGGAGATTGCCGTCGCAGACGGTGCCGTCGTGGTTGGCATTGAACTGACCACCCCTGCATGCCCAATGAAGGATCGCATCCAATCAGATATTGAAACCGCCATCAAGGCGGAAGCGGTGCGCAACGGCGATGAACATCCTCGAATCGACGTGGCATTCACCGCCCAGGTGCGTGCCTCAGACAAAGCCAAGGAGAACAATCCACTTCCCGGAGTCAAGCATGTCATTGCTGTTGGCGCCGGCAAGGGCGGCGTCGGCAAATCAACGGTCTCGACGGTGCTGGCAACAGGACTTGCAAAGCTCGGCGCATCGGTCGGGCTCCTCGATGGCGACATCTACGGACCTTCACTGGCAACCATGCTCGGCCTCGATGACCATCAGCCCACGGGCACCGGAAACATGCTTGATCCGTTTGAAGCACATGGCGTCAAGTGCATGAGCATCGCCAAACTCGTCGACCCGGAAAAAGCGATGATCTGGCGCGGTCCCATGGCCCACAAGGCATTTTCCCAACTCGTGCTGCAGACTTCCTGGGGTGATCTCGATTATCTGATCGTCGATCTGCCGCCGGGCACCGGTGATGTCCCCCTGTCCCTTGCTCAACTCCTACCACTGACGGGATCCGTCGTCGTGTGCACGCCACAGCGGGTCGCCGTTGAGGACGCCCGTCGCGCCGTCCGCATGTTCCAGCAACTGGACGTGCGTGTTCTTGGTGCGGTGGAAAACATGAGCTGGTTCGTAGGCGATGATGGCGTTGAATACGATCTCTTCGGGCGAGGCGGCGCCGAGCGCATGGCCGAGGCGATGCAGGTGCCCTTCCTGGGAGCCATGCCCATTCACATCAAGATGCGCGAGCATGCGGACAACGGCACTCCTTTGAAGAATTTCGATATCGAAGAAGCACTGACCGAGCGGCTGCTGAATGTATGCCGTGAGCTGGCTCGACAGATCTCGATTGCAACCGAGCTCGACCGGGATGCCCGCCCCAGCCTCTCGATCAGCTGAATAGCACCAACATCAACGTGATCATCAATCCGTTGTTCAACGCGTGCATCACGATCGAAGCCAGAAGTGAACCTCGCCACTCACGCATGAGCGTCATGCCGGTGGCCAACGCAGCCAGCGCAGGAATGGCGAGCACCCCCTGAGGATGCAGTGCTGCAAATACCACGGACACGACCAGCGCCGACATGGCAATGCTGCCCACGGTCGACCATGCACGTGAAGCGGATCGCAGCTGGCGATACAGCAGGCCGCGAAACACTGTCTCCTCCAGAAATGGAGCCACCATCGCAGCCACGAAATACACCTGGAGCATGATCCAGACATCACCTTCCGCCACCGCCGTAATGATGGGGTGCACTGGCTGCGAGATCGGCTCGAACCCTGTTCCCTGCCCACTCCCACTCGTGATCACCATGAGCAGAAGCATGATGAGCACACCGATGCCCAGCAGGGGCAATGTCATGAACCAGCCGCAGATGCCAAGACCACACTCTTTCCAGAGCCCAGCGCCACGCGTCCAACCAATTGATGTTCGCACCGAGTTCCACTTGGCACCACGAATCACCGGCCACGCCACCACGGCCGCGGTGACGCAATGGAGCACACCCGTCAGTCCGAGCATATGCGGCTGCATTCCCGGCATGGACGGCGCCAGCATCTCCAGAAGCAGGTGCAATCCAAGAAAGCACAACAACCAGATCGCGAATGCCTCCGCCAGCAGGCCATCGGTTGATCGTGCTGCTCCAAAGTGGTGGTGCACCTTTCGCATGCAGGCGAAGACGATGAGCAGAATCAACAGAATCACACCCAACACGAACGCGCCGATGCCGCCAATCGCCAGCACCATCAACACGATGGCGAGCCATTTCGCCGAACCGAGCAGTTCGCCCTTGGCCGCTGCATCATCGGAGTCGTATGCCAGAGCCACTTGGCCGAACCACCCCAACTGCTCGACCAGTTCCGCTCGCTGCGATTCACTCAGCGGAACACGCCCCTCCGGGACCGGATGCTCATAGAGCTGCTGGAGCAGCTGCATGGTTTCCAGTTCTGACTCCGTGGGTTCATACCCCGACTCCTCCACCTGCACTTCAATCTGCCGCAACTCATTGAGGCCTTCGTCCGGCGCCCATATGACGGCCTTCAACACGACGCCACGTAGACGTTGTGCCATCGATCCAGTTTCGAATTTCGTCATCGTCGGTCGCGCTGCAGCTTTACCTTGCAACTGCGCCATGCCCAAAGCGGTCTCACCCTCCAGGCGATCCATCACGTTCTGCTCGGCAACCTCAGCGGCGCTGCTGGCATCGCTGCCGAGCATGTGCATGAGCATCACCGTCATGGTCAATGCAATGATGATGAGCCAAGCGATCAGTGGGTACGGTCTGATGGCGGAGGCACCGCGACCCCCCATTCCATCACGTTCATTCAAATCACGAAGTTCATCTGCCATGGTTGCATCCAAAAACAGCCTTCAGAGGGCTCTAGGGGGCATGGAACGCCCTGGGATCTTGACAGGGCCGCCTGCGGAGGTATCCTCGCTCTTTCGCCTCTGGGTAGCAAGCCCCGGGGTGGTTTTTCCATGGACACGCACGATGGTCTGGACCTGAGTCTGGCTTCCGGAGTGCGATCGAGAAAAGGAACAGGTGCATCATGCCTCGGCAGACCACCTTTATGAAGCCCGCTGAAGTCAAACGCGCATGGCATCACGTTGATGCTGAGGGTGAAATCCTCGGACGCATCGCTGCCAGTATCGCGCCTATTCTCATGGGCAAGCATCACCCTGCCTATACCCCGCACGTCGACACAGGTGACTTCGTCGTCGTGACGAATGCATCGAAAGTCGTGCTCACGGGTCGCAAGGGTGAGCAGCGCATGCACATGACCTACAGCGGATATCCCGGCGGCCTCAAGTCGCGAAGCATCAATGACATGCTTGAAAAGCACCCTGAACGTGTGCTTG
>JAQWRC010000228.1 GCA_029243925.1 Phycisphaerales bacterium | reverse complement strand
TTACTCAAGGAGCATCCCCCGTGAAGGCAAGGACATATCTGGCAAACACAATGGATGAAGCTATCGCAGCCGTTCGACGTGATCTCGGATCGGACGCTGTGATTCTCGAAACACGCACTGCTCGACGCGGGGGTGTGCTTGGACTCTTTGCGCGATCCATCATTGAACTGCGTGCGGCAACCGCAATGGAGGTCCGGAAATCGCGGAGCACGGCCGAGCCGGTGGTGCCACCCCGCCCGCATGCGCAGCAAGCCTACGCACAATCATCAAGCACGCAGTCGGCGGGGACGCCACGTGTGCAGAGGCTGCAGACCAAGCAGATGGCTAAGGAGATGCTGGCAACGCTGGAATCTTCCGCTCAACGCACGATCCCGCAACCCACGATGGATTCAGGTGCCGCTGTGATGCAGGAAGAACTGGGGGCCATTCGAGGTCTTGTGGAACGTGTACTGCAGGGGCAGGCTGCTACGCCGGAACAGGGGGGAGCTCCGGTTCCGGATGATGTGTTGGATGTCTATACCAGCCTCATCGGTCAGGAAGTATCGGAGGAGCTTGCGCGTGATGTGGTCGAGTCCGTCACCAGTGAGCTGTCAGGGGATGAACTGCGTGATCCGACCACGGTTCGACGTTGCCTCGTGAAGCACCTTTCTGAATTCATCCCCGTCTCAGGCGGTTCACTGCTTGCGGCCTCACCCGATGAGCGGCCGTTGACACTCGCGCTCGTCGGCCCCACCGGCGTCGGGAAAACGACCACGGTTGCCAAGATCGCAGCGGCATATCGAATTCGTCAGAATCGAAACGTGGGCTTGATCACGCTCGACACATATCGAATTGCGGCAATTGAGCAGCTGCGTACATATGCAGACATCATCGGTGTGCCGATGGTGGTTGCGAGAAATGGCGATGAACTCTCACAGGCGCTCGAAGACATGAAGGACCTGGATGTTGTCCTCATCGACACGGCGGGTCGGAGCCAGAAGGATGCCGACCGGATCAATGACCTCGCAGCGCTGCTTGCTGTCGCCCAGCCGCATCAGACGCATCTGGTGCTTGCAGGCACCGCATCGCGAAGCGTGTTGCTCAATGAAGCGGAAGAGTTCTCACGCGTCGGGATTGATCGCATCGTCCTGACCAAATTGGATGAGGCAGTCTGCTTCGGCATGTTGGTGGATGTCGTTCATCGAATTGGCGCCGACCTGAGTTTTCTGACGACTGGCCAGGAAGTGCCGGATCACATCGAGACAGCTCGGCCTGCAAGACTGGCCGAACTTGTAATTGGTGAAGGAGTCGGGACATGAATGACCAAGCGACTGCGCTTCGACATCTTGTAGAGGCATCTTCCGTCCGACGTGGCACGGAGGTTTCGTCACGCCCGGAGCGAGAGAGTGAATCGGCCTGGTCATTGCCATCGACGCGGCGCAGCGCCAAGGCGATCGCAGTGACATCCGGCAAGGGTGGTGTAGGCAAAAGCAACATGGCCGTGAATATTGCAGTGGCCATGGCCCAAAGTGGTCGCCGTGTCGTGCTGCTTGATGCCGACCTGGGTCTTGCAAACACCGATGTGCTCTGTGGGATCACGCCAAGGCGCACAATCGAACACGTGCTTGATGGCGTGGCATCGATTCGCGACATCATGGTGCCGGGACCAGGTGGGTTCATGTTGGTTCCAGGTGCTTCCGGCGTCGCCGGGTTGGCGGATCTTGAACCAGCACGCCGTCGTCACCTGCTCCGGGAACTGATTCGGCTGGAGCAGGAGGCGGACGTGATCCTGATCGATACCGGTGCGGGTATCGGCAGCAGTGTCGTCGGATTTGCCGTCGCTTCGGAACGCGTCGTGGTTGTCTGTACACCCGAGCCGACATCAATCACCGATGCATATGGGATGATCAAATCGCTGCGTGCGACGTCTGATGTTGTTGATATTCAGCTGGTCGTCAACATGGCGGAAGATGAGCAGGAAGGGCGGGCGGTGCATGGAAGGATTGAACAGGCGTGTGCCACCTTCCTGCGGACACCTGTGCAGCTCGCCGGAGTGATCCCACGAGATCCATTGGTGCCATTGTCCGTTCGCAATCAACTTCCATTTCTTATCTCCTCTCCAAACTGCCCGGCAGCACAGCAGGTTCGATTGATAGCCAAAGGGCTACTGGGTGAGGACGTAAATGCGGGCTCTACGGGCACGGAAGCCGGTTTCTTCCAACGATTTACACGTTGGCTTGGGTTTTCTGATGAAGTTGAACAGTCACGAGGCTGAGGAGCATTGTCTTGAGCGTGAACAGGCCCAATGATCAATTCATACAGAAATCCGTCGAGAGCGGTCGAATACAACTCTTGAGCTGGAAACGACTTCCAGCGAGAGCGGCCGCGGCGGCAGGTTTTCTTGCCTTTGCGATATGCGTCGTGCTTGGCCTATGGGCCGGTAATACGGCGATCACCATCCTCGTCAGGGCTGTATGTGCCATGGCGATCTGTTGGATGG
>JAQWRC010000201.1 GCA_029243925.1 Phycisphaerales bacterium | reverse complement strand
TTCCCCGTTGCGGCGATGGAACCTGTCAGCATTGATCAGTTCTCTTCATGGCTCAAGCTAGAAGAAGTCGACCAAGCTGTGCTCGAGTCGCTGTATGACGAATACACGACTTCCTACGACAACATCGCCAACTCATACGATGACCGCATCATCAGCGGCTATGAGGGGATAGAGGATGGTGGTGGTTGGCGTGAGCGCCGCAGTCTCAGGCGAGATGCGCGGGCGGATCTGATGCCGCAGTTGAAGTCGGCTGAGGACGCATTCTTCGAGGATATGCAGATGGTGCTGCCGCCGGACACGATGCCTGATCTGCTGAATCAGATCCGTGTTTCTCACGATCGTTCGCGTCGGCGCGAAAAGATCTGGATGAGCAACTGGTCTCTGCGAGGCCAGACCGAAGCGGCCATTGATCTTGGTGAGATCATTCTGGCCATCGATCCCGCCGCTCTTGACGAAGAAACCCGTGCAGATCTTCTGGACGTGATGATTGGATACAACGCGGCCTGTGCAGGCGACATCGATGGCCTGGAGACGGCGTACGAATCCGTTCAGTCACTGGAAGGCCGCTTGTGGTCGGATGATTCGTCCGAGATGGACGATGACGTGCGTTCTCTGTTGCGCGAGCGATGGCAGAAGGGCCGGAGCAAGATGACGGAAATCGCCGCGAAGATGGGGGAGCTCAATCGCTCGGTGTATGAGGGCATCCTTGCACGCATGCCTGGTGATCAGATCATGCCGATTCGAGATCTCTATGAGCAAAAGGCATTCCCGGATGTATTTGATGATGACTCGATTGCAAATGAGCAGATTGATTCAGTCATGGGCATGGAATCCTTGACGAGTCAGCAGCGTATGGACATCGGTGATCTCACGCTTGATTACCGCGGTGAGTACAGAACTCTGACGGAGCGGATGCTCGAGCAGGTCCGTGCCCGCCAGAAGCGTGAGCAGTCATGGCCGCCTGACGCTGACGCCATGAAGAGTTACATGAAGCTTGAAACGCTTCGATTCCAGCGTGAGCAACTCAACGAGCGCATTCGGATCATGATGGAGATGGTGCTGACGGATCAGCAGATTGCTGAAGTACCTGGCTTGGGTCGCCCTGCGGGAGCGGGGCAGGAAGCCGACTCCTGATGCATCGGATCAGCTGCGATACCATGGGCGGATGAGCATGCGTACTGCGTTCATGTCCATATCCGCCTTGCTGATCGTCTCGGTTGGTTGCAGCAGCTCACGTACTGAAGACGTGGTTGACGTGCCTGGCCCTTCATTCACACTTGCGCCATCGTTGGACAGTGTCCCTCAGGTCATTTCAAGCGAATCACTGCGGTGGGAAATCATCAGTCCTTCGGTGAACATCGGAGTGGATGGCGCGCCAGCGGGTACGGATCATCGGCTCACGCTTGCAATCGCTGATGTCGACACGGCGACCTGGTTGCTGCAGACTCGGGTCAACGTACTCGATGCTCTGGCGTTGCAGCAGGCATTGGAGACGGTGGTTGCCAGGCAGTTTGACATGCCAGGCACGGCACGTGTTTCATGGTCTATGAATCTTGAGATTCTCACATTCCCACCGCCCGGGGGAATCCACTGGACGGTGGAGCAACTGGCCACTCGTCCGGGGGTATCCATGGTTTTGTTCTCAGGTGATGTAGTCGTAGCGACCGTTTCGATGGATTTGTCTACTGCGGAAAACGTGCAGCATCGCATCGGGAGCGTCGCCCGCACAAGTTACGGGCAGGGCATTCTGGCGTTACCATGAGTTCATGAACAACTGCACCCTATCCGTCTATGCGATTACCTTCCTAGGCATGCTTGCTGGCTGTGATGCCTCTGCAGATCGCTCTGTACAAGAGCCGGCTGCGACCAAAGAAGCACCGACCGGCGTTGTTGAAAACGACGCGCCCGATGATCAATGGCAAGTGCTCTTCGATGGCACGTCGTTGGATCATTTCAGGGGGTTCAAGCAGGAAGGCATGCCTGACGGCTGGGAGATCGTCGAGGGAAGCTTGACGCGCACCGGTTCAGGTGGCGACATCATCACTCGGGAGCAATACGACGACTTTGAGTTGGAGCTCGAGTGGAAGGTTCAGCCCAACGGAAACAGCGGCATCTTCTTCAATGTCGCTGAGGATGGATACGGCAGCGTGTGGCAGACCGGTCCGGAGATGCAGGTGCTGGATGATGAACTGCATTACGACGGCAAGAATCGGCTGACGTGTGCTGGATCGAATTACGCATTGCATGCGGCACCGGAAGGCGTTGTGCATCCTGCGGGCCAGTGGAATACAGTCCGGCTTGTGCTTCGCGGTGATTCGGTTGAACACTGGCTCAACGGCACGAACGTCGTGTCCTACGAGTTGCAGTCACCGGAATGGAAAGCGCTCGTTGCCGGCAGCAAGTTCAGAGACATGCCGGACTACGGGACACGTGCTTCCGGTCATATCGCATTGCAGGACCACGGAGATGTGGTGGAGTACCGCAACATCCGAATCCGCCGGCTCAACTAGTCGCGCAACTGCTTGATGACATCCATCAGCGTGTGGTTTCGGTCGCTGGTGATCTCCCAGAACATGATGCCGCCCAGTCCGTTGTCATTGACGTAGTCGACCTTGTGTTGGATGGATTCCGCATCGTCGTACGAGATGAAGTGGCCGCCGTGCTGAGTCGGTGAGTACAGCCATGGGGCCTTGCATGCGTCATCCCAGTGCCGGGTGTAGGCGCCGCTGTCGAGGAACTCCTCGATCTGGAAGAAGTCGTTCATCCCCGTGTCGCCGCTGGACCAGTCGTCCCAGGTCCCT
>JAQWRC010000200.1 GCA_029243925.1 Phycisphaerales bacterium | reverse complement strand
GCCACGCTGGTCGTCAACAAATAATCATCAGACGTTCATTCGCCTTCAAAGAACTCGCCCTGTCCTTCAGATGGGCGGGTTCGTGATTGCTCACGGCTGACTTCATCTGCCAGATCTTCGAGTGTGCGGAACTCGTAATACTCGCTGGCATATCGGATGTAGGCGATGGAATCGACTTCCCGCAATCGAGCCGCCACGCGACGTCCGATTTCAACACTGGGAACTTCGCGATCAAACGCCTGCCGCACCTCGATCTCGACGGCATCCGCAACCGCTTCCTTCCGATCCTCGGGGACCGGCCGCTTCCCACAGGCCGCAATGATGCCCTGCAACACATGCTCTCGATCAAAGGGGACACGGGCCCCGTCTTTCTTCACAACGACCAGTCTTCCCGTTGCCTGAACACGCTCGTAGGTTGTAAACCGCATGCCACAGGGCAGGCATTCCCGACGTCGACGAATGACAGCCCCGCCCTCCGAAGAGCGGCTATCAATGACCTTGTCGTCGTCTTCACCACATCGGGGACAGAGCATGGCAGTGCATGAGCATACATGGAATATGCCCGTTCAGGTTTCCAATCGATGCCTCCTGTAGAATGCGACTGCGGCCATCAGGCCACCAACTCGCACCCATACCCCATTCCCCGTGACGCCATGCCCTGCATCACCCTCCCAGACGGTTCCACCAAGCAGTTTGATCAAGCGACCTCTCCCAGAGCCGTTGCCGCATCCATTGGATCCGGACTGGCCAAAGCCGCCATCGGAGCTCGAATCGACGATGTTCTGGTCGATCTTGATCACACGATTGATCATGACGCGTCGATTTCCATCATTACCGCGCCGCGAAAGGGCCAGACTCCCTCTGCCGACGCCCTGGAACTGATTCGACACAGTTGTGCTCATGTGATGGCCGAAGCCATCGAACGCGTGATTCCCGGTGTCCAACTCGTCTATGGCCCAGCACTTGAATACGGGTTCTACTACGACATTGCTGTCCCTGAAGAACGACCAATACGCGAAGAGGACTTCGAATCCATCGAAAAGGAAATGCAGTCCATCATCAGTGAAGATCGCCCCTTCACCAGATACGAACTTGGTCTCGATGAAGGGCTCGACAAACTTCGCCAAGAAGGCAGCAAGTACAAAATTGACAATGCGGAGCGAGCCGCCGAAGCAGGCTCGACTTCGCTCAGTTGGTACGCCACCGGGAACCCGGGCGAGCATTGGGAAGATCTCTGCCGTGGGCCACACGCTCCATCCACGGGACGAATCGGCGCCTGCAAGATCATGAGTGTGGCCGCCAGCTACTGGCATGGCGACGCAGACTCTGATCGACTGACCCGTGTCTACGGAACAGCATTCTTTGACGCTGCTTCACTGGCGACACATCTCGAACATCTCGAAGAGGCCAGACAACGTGACCACCGCGTCATCGGCAGGCAGTTGCAACTGTTCGCCATTGATGAAATGGTCGGTCAGGGCCTTATCCTGTGGACTCCCCGAGGGGCGGTGCTCAGGAACGAATTGCAGCGATTCATCGGTGAAGAACTGAAACGACAGGGCTATCACGAAGTCTTCACCCCCCATATCGGCAAACTCGATCTCTACCGGACCTCCGGGCACTATCCGTACTACCAGGAAAGTCAGTATCCACCTCTGATCGACCCAGACCAACTGCAGCGTCTGTCGGACGAAGGCTGTTCCTGTGCCGAATTGACCAACCTGATGTCTGATGGAGACATCGAAGGCTATCTCCTCAAGCCGATGAACTGCCCTCACCACATTCGGATCTACGCCAGTGAACCGAGGTCCTACCGCAACCTTCCACTGCGATTGAATGAGTTTGGCACCGTCTATCGATACGAACAGTCTGGCGAGCTTGGAGGCATGACTCGCGTTCGCGGGTTCACCCAAGACGACGCGCACCTGTTTTGCACCGAAGACCAGGTCGCAGCTGAAGTCGCAGGATGTCTGGACATCGTCAAGATCATCTTCAAAACGCTCCACATGGACGACTACCGAGTTCGCGTTGGCCTCCGTGACCCTGACGGCGACAAGTATGTCGGGAATCCAGCCAACTGGGACAAGGCAGAACAGGCGTGCCGAGATGCCGCGGCCTCTCAGGGCGTCCCCTTCACGGAAGAACCCGGCGAAGCAGCCTTCTACGGACCGAAGATCGACTTCGTCGTCCGAGATGTGATCGGAAGAGAATGGCAACTCGGCACAATTCAGGTTGATTACAACCTGCCAGAACGCTTTGATCTCTCCTACGTCGGTTCCGACAATGAACGTCACCGGCCGGTCATGATCCACCGTGCTCCATTTGGTTCATGGGAGCGATTCGTCGGCGTACTCATCGAGCACTTTGCAGGCGCCTTCCCCACGTGGCTGGCTCCTGAACAGGCCTGCGTCCTCCCCGTCAGCGAGAAGAGTGCCGAGTACGCCAATGCTGTCCATGAACGACTCAGATCAATTGGCGCCCGAGTGACTCTGGACGATTCCAACGACCGGCTGCAAGCACGTATCCGCAATGCCGCCACCATGAAGATCCCATACCTTTTCGTCGTCGGGCCCCGCGATGCCGAAGCTGGAACAGTCAGCGTCAGAGCCCATGGAATCGAGCGTGATCTCGGTGCCATCCCACTGGAGGCTCTGATCGAATCGCTGGATGCCGAAATCGCCACTCGAGGCGAACGCACACTCCAAATGGACCATTTCCCAGAAGCAACTGCAGATGAGGAAATGCCCTGATCTTCGGATGATCCCTTGCGATCCGGGCTGTCGTGCTGGTACGCTTCACGAACTCCGATACGCATGAGATTCCATCGGGAATCCACGGAGCACGAGGAGCTGGACATCACGCGCCGGACCCATATTATCCAGACGTCCACAGGTCAACGCGACGCATGACTGCGCACGCATTGCCCACTCCATGAATGACCACAGTCGGCACTCGACTCGAGCACCTCAGGGTTGCTTCGTGTGCGTGACCGCACATTGCTAGGAGCCTGCACCATCGCACGCCGAAGATATTTCAAGCCACAGGAAGCCATCAGGAATCTCCCCCGGATCAACGACCGCATCAAGAAGTCACCGGTGCGTCTGATTGATGAAAACGAAAACATGATCGGGGTGATCAGCGTTGATGACGCCATTACCCGAGCACGCGAAGTCGATCTCGACCTGGTCGAGGTATCGCCCGACAGCGACCCTCCGGTGTGCAGGATTCTTGACTTCGGCAAGTATCGATACGAGCAGTCGAAGAAGGAAAAAGCTAATCGCGCCAGATCCAAGACGTTGGAAATGAAGGAAGTGCGATTGGGCAGATCAATGAAGATCGATCCACATGACGTTGCGATCCGACTTGACCAGGCGCGACGATTCCTGATGGAAGGACACAAGGTCCAGATCGTCCAGAACTTCCGTGGCCGCGAAATGCTGCACAAGGAACGCGGCAACGAGCGGATGAAGCATGTGATCGAAACGCTTGAAGACATCGCCAAGGTGGAGACACCTGCACGCATGGCCGGTCGGCGCATGTCAATGATCCTTGCACCAGACAAAACGAAGATCGCCCGGTTGAAACAACAGATGGAATCCGCCGCCGCGACCGCGGCCAGTGCCGCTTCAGCGGAGGAAGACCCAACGACTGAGCCGTTGGTCCCCGAGGCGATCGCCGAGGAAATCGCCATCGATTCCACCGCCGAAATCACACCAGCCGAGTCCGTCACAGAGGCCGTGGAAGACAGCCCGGCCGAAGAGTCGGTAGAACAGCAGGATTGAGTCTCCAGCCTGAATCTTCCTTGATCCAGGCCATCAACCTTGATTCGAGGGCAGCAGCCACATGGCACGAATCGGCGTCATCTCCGATATCCATGGCAACGCAAATGCATTCATGGCGGTGCTCAATGCACTTGGCCGTGCGGACGTTGAAGAAATCTACTGCCTTGGAGACATCGTCGGCTACGGCCCTTCTCCCGCACGATGCCTTGAACTGGCCATGACCTACTGCGACATCCTTGTTCGCGGCAATCATGATGAAGCCGTGTTCGATGAATGGGCACATCGAAAGTTCAATCCCATTGCATGGGCCGCAATCGAATGGACTCGCAATCAACTCAGTGATCGCGACGTCGATGCCCTCGTCCGCATGAAGACGCTTGAGGTTTCAAAGCACGACATCACCTGTGCGCACGATACGCCACACCCCGAATCGTCCGCCTATGTGCTAGATGCCGAAACCGCTGCGGAAGCACTGTCGTCATTTTCAACCTCGATCGGGCTCGTCGGTCACACGCACATACCCCGCATTTTCGCGGTTTCCGAAGATGTGCTTGCTGAAGATTTCTGCCCCGTGGAAGCAGTCAAGTGCATCTCCCCCGAACCGGAACATCCTGTCGCACTTCCCCGGGGTCACAGGTATCTCTGCAATCCAGGAGCAGTCGGCCAGCCTCGCGACAGTGATCCAAGAGCAAGTTGGGCTGTACTCGATACTGATGCCCGCACATTCACGTTGCACCGGACCGAATACGACATCAACCAGACAATCCTTGAGACGCAAGCCGCTGGCCTCCCCCCCGTCCTCGGGCAGCGTCTGCTGCAGGGCCTCTGAGCAGCATCACAATGCCCGCCGAGCCCAAC
Organism: Phycisphaerales bacterium; assembly: GCA_029243925.1. Lineage (GTDB taxonomy): Bacteria > Planctomycetota > Phycisphaerae > Phycisphaerales > SM1A02 > SP202. The sequence continues at coordinate 2,558 of JAQWRC010000200.1, read as the reverse complement.
CTCCATGCAGGAATCGGGCAAGGAAGAGCAACGCGCGAACCACCAATTCGCCGCACAGCCCAATCCAGATTCCTACAAGACCAAGTTCGAGATGGACCCCAAGGAACCATGCCAGCGGCAGACGAACCATGTAACTGGAACATGTGGTGATGAAGAACACCCATGTCGTATCGCCTGTTCCGCGCAGCGCCTGACGCACCACCATCGAAATGGCGAAGAACACCTGGGTTGCGCCGCAGATAAAGAGCAACTTGGGCACGACCTCCAGGTGCAGCGCCTCTTCACTCACCAAGCCTGTCAGCGCCTTGCCCCACAGCATGAGACCAACACCACACAGGCCCATGATGACGATGCCAAGCCCAAGGCAGGACCAGACCGCCTTCCGGGCCATGTGCACATTGCCCGCACCAAGAAACTGACCGGCAATCGCTCCTGCGGCGATGCCGATGGCGAAGCCGGGCATGAAACTGAATGCCTCCCATTGCACCGCAATGATGTGGGCACCTTGCAAGCCTTCTCCAGCAGCGGCAAGTTCCTCGGAACCAGAGCCACTTGCAGAAAGCGTTTCCTGCATGTCTTCCTCTGCGACCTCGCCGATGAACCACAACACCACGAGATTCGCCGCCCACATCGAACACCCTTCAAGGAAGTTCGGGACGCCAATGCGAATGACTCGACTCCCGATGTCCCACCTGGGGAAGAGACGCGGCAGACGCAATTGAAGATCCTTGATGCCTCTGAGCAGCACAACTATGGTCAATATGCCGCCAATGAAAAAGCTGAAGGTGGATCCCCATGCAATACCACCAACGTGCATGTCGAAACTGAATGGATTCTCCCAAACCGACTCACCCAAACGGAGATCGGCGCCGGAAAGCACCCACGAAACACCGACATTCACGATGTTCATCGCCAACGCGATGAGCGAAGGAAGCAGAGACTCCCCGGCCCCATGCATGCACATGCCGCCAACCATCATCAGGCCGAAGAACGGAAGGCCCACCGCGATGATGCGGACGTACTCGGTGCAGAAGGCGCGAGCCTCCGTCTGTCCAGGTAAAAAGGCGAGTTCCGCCAGCAATGGTGCGCACCACCACATCACACCGGCGACAAGAATTCCCCACAACATCGAGAGTGAAAGCGCCTGCCCCAATGCACGCTCACCAAGTGGGCCATCTCCGGACCCCATTGCTCTGGCGATCAAAGCCTGCCCGCCGATACCAAGTCCGGCCATGGCGATACCAATGAACCATCCGACATAGGAGCCCACACCAAGCCCATCCAATGCCGCGGTCACCATCTCGGGGGGGAGTGCCCCAGCAAGCATCTTGTCGACCAATCCGACCGCCGCGGCAAGAAACTGCTGCACAAGTACGGGGAGCGCCACAATTGCGATTGCCGCCGTAAGCGATTTGCCCACCAGACGGCCTGACTTGATCTGGCCATCGGATGCGGGTGATTTGGTTGATTTCGTATCAGACAAGGAGCGACACGGTAGCAGGTCGAAGCATCAGTGTGGTTCGTTCGTCAGGACGCGTCAGGAGTTGGCGACGTGTCTTCATCCCACGTCTTGCGTTCCGGTGTGCTCGGCCGAAGTCCCGCTGGCTGCATTGATGTTTCATGATTTTGCTGAAGCCAAAATGCGATGTACTCAAACCACAATTTGTTGCGGGTGTAGGTGGGATAGTAGTAGTCACGGTGGCCGGAAAACAGGGTGGATTTCTTCTCCAGCCCCTGATACCACCGCTGCCATGCCACTCGATCAAGTCCGAATGATTCTCCGGTCAGCATCGCCAGCGATTGCGCGGCGTCGAGATTCACTGAAAGCCGACGATCATCAAGAGCCAGAAGGAGTGCCTGAAAGACGCGGTCTTCCTGATACTGCCCAAGAGCAATGGCTGCTGCAGCCCTCACTTCACCCTCTTCTTCTTGGTTGGTCATGGCATCAATGAGTGGCTCGACTGATTCCGAATTGTGCAAACGCTGCAGGGCCTTGGCGGCAACCCAGCGGACATTCCCACTGCTGGATACCTCGGGATCAAGCCATGGCACGATACGCATCGCATCTTCCGGTGTTCCATGCCGCCCCAATGCGGCAATCGCCGCTGCACGGACAAGCGGATCCGTTTCGTCGGCGACATAGGTGCGATACATCTCCAGGTAGATTTCTGCCCCACCAAATGTGGCATTGGAAAGCAGCACAATGCCCTCACGCCGCAGGTCCGGACTGTATGGATCCAGAGCATCCCGGGCCGCTTCGGTCGGCGTCTTGGGCGTGAACATTCCGCCGACATCGTTGAAGTCGTCAAACACGCAGCCTGGCAGCGCAAGAAGACAGAGAATGGCAAGTGCCATGGTTCGCATTGCTGGATACTAGCGTGATTGCCTCTCAGAGGGCGGCACGCAAGACTCGCCGAGTTGAATCAATCCTCATCGTGCGTCGGGCTGTAGGCCTTGATGACTTCGGCCTGCACATTTGGAGGCGTATTCTCATCGTGGGAATACTCCATGGAATAGCTCCCTGCACCAGCCGTAATCGACTTGAGTTGATTGGAATA
>JAQWRC010000194.1 GCA_029243925.1 Phycisphaerales bacterium | reverse complement strand
GGCATCAACGTACTCAGGCGTCTGCGTTCTTCTCGAGTTCAGCCTGTGCTTCCGGGTGCAGTTCGAGTTGATCCGCTTCATCAGCGATCAGCAGGACATCGATGGGCGTCCCCTCCTCAATCACATCACCCTTCAGATCCTTGATAATGACCTGTGGATTCGCTGTTTCATGTGCCGCAAGCGCCGTTTCAAGTTCAGTGCGCTTTTCGTCTTCCAGTTCAGTCCACTTGCCGCGACCTCGGCATTTCGGGAACCCGGAGCACCCGAGCCAGGGGCCACGCTTTCCGTTTCGCAGATTGAGCGTCTTGTCGCACTTGCTGCAGGGGAGATCGGTGGTCAATGCTGGAATGGAGGGATATTTGATTCCCTTCTTCTTGTCGAGATTCACCACGACTTTCACATCCGGATAGTTCACGGATGCCAGGAATGGCCCAAAGCGTCCGCTGCGGAGCACCATTGGGGAGCCATCTTCCGGGCATTGCACATCGACGCGCTGTACGAGTACTGGTCGATCTTCACGGTCAACGGTGGCCGCGAACTTGCAGTCGGGGTAGTTCGTGCACGACAGGAATCGTCCGTTCTTGCCCAGGCGGTATTCAGTTCGCGACTGGCAGTCGGGGCACATGTAGGCAGCCGGTTCAGTTTCGGCCTTGGCGTGGGTCATGTGTTCGTAGGCGTATTCAAGAGATTCGGTGAATGGCCCGTAGAACGCATGCAGCACCTCGACCCAGTTGCTGTCGCCGGTGGCGATGCGGTCGAGATCGGCTTCCATGTGTCGCGTGTAGCTGATGTCCATCAGACTCGGGAATGCTTCAACCAGTTTTCCGGTGACGACTTCGCCCAGATAGGTTGGATGGAAGGAGCGTTCGAGTTTCTCGACGTAGTTGCGCCGTTGAATGACATCGATGATCGAGGCGTATGTCGATGGGCGACCAATGCCTTCCTTCTCAAGTTGCTTCACCAGAGCCGATTCTGAGAATCGGGATGGCGGGGCGGTGAATCGCTGTTCCGGATTGAATGCGAATGGAGCAAGTTCGTCGCCTTCCTTGAGTGGAGGCAGTGTCTGCTCATCTTCCGAGACGGGAATGCCGGAGACGCGGTAGAAGCCATCGAATGCAAGTACTCGACCAGTCGTGGTGAAGATGGCACCGGACTCGACGTCGCAGCGTGCAAGTTTGACTTCGGTGCGATCCCATTCGGCCGGCACCATCTGTCCCGAGACGAAGCGACTCCAAATCAGTCGGTAGAGTTTTCGAAGATCTTCATCAAGGCTCTTCGGCAATGCATCTGGGTGGCGTGTGGGGTCGGTGGGGCGAATCGCCTCATGGGCCTCCTGGGCCGCTCGGTTGGAGGAACTGTGGTGCACCGGTTTTTCAGGAAGATAGCGATCGCCATGCTGCTCCTTGATGTAATCGCGTACTTGCTGAATGGCTTCGGGCGAAACGTGCGTCGAGTCGGTTCGCATGTAGGTGATGAGGCCGACCTGGCCCTCGCCTCGAATGGTGATGCCTTCGTAGAGTTTCTGCGCGGCCCGCATGGTGCGTGATGCGGTGAAGCCGAGGTAGCTCGCCGCCGCCGATTGCAGTGAACTTGTGATGAATGGTGCGCCTGGGCGTGATTTCGATTTCTTGACGCTGATTTCGTCGACTCGATAGAGCGATGCAGGATCGAGATCGCCATGCACGGCGATGCGTCGCCCAGCGGGCCCTTTGCCATTCGGATCGGGAGTTGTTTCAGTGCGTACGTTGGTCAGTCCGATTGCGGCGGCCATGTTTTCAATGCGATCAACATGGCTTGTGTCATCATGCTTCCCGGCCTCGAAATCTTCGGCGGAGATCGAGAGACTGAAGCGGGCACTGTC
>JAQWRC010000283.1 GCA_029243925.1 Phycisphaerales bacterium | reverse complement strand
GCCGTGGTGGCCATGGTGGTTGACCCAGGTCTCGCCGAGGACGTCCTTGCCGAAGCCGCCACCGCTTTCGCCTGCATTCCACGACCAGTGGCCGTAGGGGCTCTCCGGATTGGTGCGGTAGAAGAAGGCGTGGGTCGAGGTCCGGATGCCGATAGTCGGCTTGCCGGCTTCGACGTGGTCCACGATGTGCTTCATGTCCTCATCGGGAAGTTCACGGAACCGTAACTGCAGCACGAGGACATCAGCATCATCGATCAGATGGAGACCAGGAATGTTCGAAAGGTTCTCGGGATCGATCTCACCCGTCTCGGGGTCCTGACTGAACAGCACGATCGCTTCGTATCCGTGGTTGCTGAGGAGGCGAGCCAGCATGGGCAGACCTTCTTCAGAGCGGTATTCCTCGTCACCGGAGACCAGCACGACACGCTTTCCATTGCCCGGAGCAATCTGCTCGTCGCCGGCATAGGTCAGCCAGCGTGGGTCAGTTTCGGCAGCGGCCAGTGTTGACAGCATGAGCAGGTAGGGCAGGGTGCTGTGGATGTTCATGCCTCCATTCTACCTGCAGCCATGGATATGGCATCTGCTACAGTCTGGCCATGGAACCAATGGACATCTGCCGCACATTGTCGAAGCAGGTCGACGAATTGCAGTTCAGTTCGCCGACGGCCTTCGTCTACAACCCCCTTGACTATGCAGAAGCTGCAATCGAGCAGTACATGGATCGTTGGGCGTCCACGGACATCGAAGCGCTCTTCGTTGGGATGAATCCGGGTCCCTGGGGTATGGTCCAGACCGGCATCCCATTCGGTGAAGTCAATGCGGTCCGCACATTTCTTGGCATCGACGCGAAGATAGAGCGGCCCGCCATTGAACACCCCAAGCGCCCAGTCCTTGGATTGGAGTGCACCCGAAGTGAAGTGAGTGGCCGACGTGTCTGGACCTGGGCGGAAGAACGATTCGGCACGGCCGATGCGTTCTTCAAGCGTTTCTTCGTTTGGAACTTCTGCCCACTTGCCTTCCTCGAAGAGTCGGGGCGCAATCGCACGCCCGACAAACTCCCCGCAGCTGAACGTGACGCCCTCTTTGCGCCGTGTGATCAGGCGCTGGTCGACATGATCGAAGTCCTCAAGCCACAGCGGGTGATCGGAGTGGGGGGCTTTGCCAGAAAGCGAATCGAAGCCGTGCTTGGCCAGCATGAAATCGATTTGCCAGTCGGCACCGTCCTGCACCCAAGTCCAGCTTCACCGGCGGCCAACAGAGGCTGGGCGCCGCAGGCTGAGGCGCAGCTTGAAGCCATGGGGATCAGTCTTGGATCCGTCGCCTCATCGGCAAACTGATCAGTTCGATTCCGCCCTGGCAGTTTCAATCGTGTAGCCCATCTCCCTTGCGACCTGCATCGCCTGCTGCAACGCATTTGCGTTGTCAGCCGTGATGGTCGCGTTCGCGTCGTCAAAGGATACGTCGGCCGACTGAATGCCATCGCAGTTCTGCAGCGTCGCTGAGATGCTGGCGGCACATGCGGTGCAATGCATGCCTTCGATGTCCACGACCAGCACGACCGGGGCAGCGGTGGGTGTCGAGGTCTGTTGTTCCAGACGATCACATGCAGGAAGGCTGATCATCAGTGCGATCAGGAGCAGTGCTTTCCGCATCACATGCTGCCCTTGGTGGGTTCCTTGTAGGTGGGCTTGCCACCAACCCAGATGGTGCTGGCGTCGACGATGAACACCCCTTCATCGTTGAGATCGTTGACGACCCCTTCGATGACGACGAATTTGGCTGCCTCGAGGCCACC
>JAQWRC010000193.1 GCA_029243925.1 Phycisphaerales bacterium | reverse complement strand
CAGCCATCAAGGCGACCCCGACTCCAGCGGCCAAAAGGCCGAAGGTGACAATGCGAAGCTTCTTTGTGATATTCACGTACTCTCTCCGATCAAATTAAGGGGTCCGAAATCAATCTCATCCTCAAACGAGGTCGCTGTAAGGTACCCTGAGAGTAGCCTACGTGAGCAGCCGAGCAAGTGGATTTCACTCTTTAGAGCCCTGATATCAACGATTCATCTTGAATACGCCCAATTTGATGGAAAAATGTCGCCGATATGAAATGGCCACATCCGATACGGGCTGCATACTGGACTCAGGGCTCAGGATCGCCATAATCGATATATCACCTCGGAGTACCAAATGAAGGCCCATTTTGCCATCCTCGCCACCCTCGCGGCCGCCTCGGCCACGCACGCTGCGATCTTCAGTGTTCCTGGATCACATGCGACCATCGCAGAAGCTGTCACCGCAGCCGATCATGGAGACACCATTCTCGTCGGCCCTGGAGAGTGGGCTGAGTCGGTTGATTTTCGAGGAAAGCAGATCACCATCCGATCCACGGCTGGCGCTGAATCCACCACCTTGGTTTCCAGCCCAAACCGCTCTTGCGTCACCTTTGTCAGCGGCGAAACATCAGACGCCTTGCTCGAAGGATTCACAATCACCGGCGGCTTTGGGATGCCCTACCAAGGCGCCATCGTTGGCGGCGGGATCTACCTGATCGATGGAAGCAATCCGACGATCCGCGACTGCGTGATCAGAGACAATGAAGCACAGTTCGGCGGCGGCGTTCACATCGCCCTGAGCTCACCAACATTCGACAACTGCACCTTCAGCAACAACAGCTCCGTTTCAAACGGCGGCGCAGTCCGCATCCACGACAAGTCATTCCCCACCTTCATTGCATGTTCGTTCGTGAACAATCACACCAATGATTTCGGCGGCGCAATCGCCTACGGGAATGACAGCACCGGCAGCCACATCAACTGCATCTTCGATGGCAATACCGCTGATATCCGTGGCGGAGCGATGTATCTGGGCTGCTCCTGCAGCGATGCGCAAGTTGCAGGATCGGACTTCTGCAACAGTGTGCCGGATCACATCGTTGGCGCCTGGAGCGACAATGGCGGCAACGACTGGTGCCCTGTCTGCGAAGACGACATCAATGCCGATGGAACCGTCAACGTCGAGGATCTGCTGTCCGTCATCGCCAACTGGGGCGCCTGTGTCTGCATCGAAGACATCAACGGCGACGCCCTCGTGGATGTCAACGATCTGCTGCTGGTGATCCAGGACTGGGGCACATGCCCGGGCTGATCAGTCAGCCGACGCTTCTGGAAGCCGACGAACCTGCACATTGCGATACGCAATCGATCCATGGTCTCCCTGCAGACGCAGCGGACCTCGTGAGACTTCGTCACTGAAACCAGCCCGAGTCGGGCCAGTCAGTTCGACATCCTCATGAATCACGATCCCGTTATGGATCACACGTTCAAATCGCGCGTTCTTCGTCTTCTTCCCTTCGGCATCGAATCGAGGCGCGCGGAACGTGATGTCATATGACTGCCACTGGAACGGCTCCTTCGCCGCATTGACTCGAGGCGGATGGCCTTCGAAGCCTTGGGGCGTCCGGGCATCATCCCAACGCTGGTAGATCCCCCCACAGTCATTGTGCCGCGGTTCATCACGTCCATGGCTGTCAAAGATCTGCACTTCATAACGGCCAAGCAGGTACACGCCTGAGTTACTTCCTTCCGGCACCATGAACTCGACATGGACTTCGACATCACCGAACTCCATGTCGGAAAGAAGATCGCCGCGATGTCCTTCTCCATGGTTGACGAAAATGCCCGGATCATCAGGAGCATTCAACTCCCCCGCTCCGATCGAGGCGAAGTCGCCGCGATTCACACCGTGAGGCATGATGTCCTCCACATTGCTCCACCCGGTCGTCTGTCGCCATCCATCCATCCCCTGATTCGGGATGAGATCAATCCACCCGTCATCGATCGTCCATTGAATCGCGCCGCGGAGATGCTCCATGAAAGCAGGCTCACTGAAGCTTTTGTCGGTATGCCCGCGTCCCGTGTAGAAGGCGGTGCCACCATCAAATGAATGGCACCACACAATGGGATGATCACCCTCCATCCGTTCGCCTTCATAGGACTCATGATCCAGCCGAGCCAGCACATGAACATTTTCTCGCGGCGATTCCCTGTAGTCGTACCATTCATCAGTACACGTCCAGATGGCCGGCAAATGCTGCATCGATGGATGCGTGCGGTCTTCAAGAATGATGTCGGCGGACTGCACCTGCGGATGGCTCTGGAACCATGCTCCCATCATTTGCCCATACCAAGGCCACTCGTATTCGGTGTCGGCCGCAGCATGGATGCCTACATAGCCGCCACCATCGCGATACCAGTCGACGAATGCCTGCTGCTGCTGCTCGTCCAGCACATCCATGGTGGTATTGAGAAACACGACCGACTCGTAGGGAGCGAGTCCTGATTCGCTGAATACGCCAGCATCTTCAGTATGACGGACTGTGAAGTCGTCTCCACTGAGTGACTGCAGCGCTGCAGCGCCAACCCCGATCGATCCATGGCGAAATCCCGCTGTCTTGGAGAAGACAAGCACCTCTGGAACAATCGCCTCATCAGCCGTGCTCTGGGCTTGGCCTTCCGCCTGCATGGCTGCCGTCAGTATCAGCAGTTCAAAGAACATGAATGTGGCCTTTCTGAATTACGGCGCAACCCAAGTACCACCAGCTTGACTGCTGGCGACGACGGCCTCGATGAACTGCATGCCGCGTTGACCCTCGGCCACATCGGGATACCCGTACATCTGCCCATCATCCTGACCTGCACGCATGGCTGCTGCCGCCGACAAATACACATTGGCAAATGCCTCGATGAATGCTTCAGGATGGCCTGCTGGCAATCGAGAAGCCGCAACCGCCTCGTCACACAACCCGGCTCCACCGCGGTGATAGGTCATGTCCGGACCATCCAGCGTGGTGACATGGAGGACGTTCGGGTCTTCCTGATGCCAGGTCAGCCCGCCCTTTGATCCCCAGACGCGCAAACGCAGGTCATTGCGACCACCCACGCAGACTTGTGACGCCGTCAGTATTCCCCGAGCACCACCTTCGAATCGAAGAAGCACATTCGCATCATCGTCAAGCCGGCGGCCCTTGATAAAACTCGTCAAGTCCGCCAGAAGGGATTCGATCTTCAGACCCGTGACGTTGGACACCAGCTGCTCGGCATGTGACCCAATGTCGCCGATGGCTCCACCAGCACCAGCTCGGCCCGGATCTGTTCGCCAATCTGCTTGTTTTTGTCCCGTTGATTCCAACTCGGTCGCCAACCAACCCTGGTTGTATTCAACGATCACCTTGCGAACTTCGCCGATGGCTCCGCTTTGAACCAGATGGCGAGCCTGCTTCACCATCGGATACCCCGAGTAGTTGTAAGTCACGCAGAAGGCCGTCCCCTTGGCGCGGACCCGATCCGCCAGATCGGCTGCTTCATCCGCCGTCAAGGTCATCGGCTTGTCGCACACAACATTGAACCCCGCATCCACGAATGCACCGGCAATCGGATAATGAAGGTGATTCGGGGTCACAATCGATACGAAGTCGATGCGATCCCCCTCTTCACGAGCAGATTCACCTTCAAGCATCGCTTCCCAAGAGGGGTAGCTGCGGTCATCGGCAAGGCCAAGTTCACGGCCGCTGGCAATCGCCTTCTCTGGCGTGCTGGACAACGCGCCTGCGACAAACTCGATCTGGCCATCAAGCGCAGCTGCTGCTCTATGTACCGCACCAATGAAGGCATCCTGCCCACCGCCGACCATACCCATCTTCAACGTTCGTTTCGAAGTCGACATCAGGAATCAAGCTTTCTGAAATGCGTCATCAAAAGCCGCATCGGTAGTCCGGAATGCGATGGATCTGACGTACTCGCAGGATTCAAGCGCCCCATGCTCACGGTGCATGTGCGGATCTTCCCATTCAACCGAGAGTGGGCCTGCGTAACCGACACGGTTCAAGGCACGAATGATGCCATCGAAATCCACGTCGCCTCTGCCCACACTGCGGAAATCCCACCCTCGACGGTGGTCGCCGAATGGCAGGTGAGAACCCAATACCCCGGCGACTCCATCATGGTTGATCGTGACGTCCTTCATGTGGGCATGGACAATTCGATCCCCGAACATGTCGATGAACTTGACGGGATCAACGCCCTGCCACAAGAGATGGCTCGGATCGAAGTTGAAGCAGAACGCCTCATGGTGCCCGATGGCTTCCAATGCCGTCTGCGTGCTGTAGATGTCGTAGGCTATTTCCGCGGGGTGAACCTCGAGCGCAAACTTGACGCCTACTTCGCTGAACACATCGAGAATCGGACCCCATCGATTCGCAAAGTCATCAAACCCACGCTTGATCTGATCAGGCCCCGTCGGGGGGAAGAAATACCAATCAGGCCAGATTGAACTGCCTGTGAATCCGTTGACCACGCCCACTCCAAGCTTCGCCGCAGCCCGTGCCGTGTTCTTCATCTCTTCTGCAGCCCGCTCCCGGACGCCCACAGCGTCTCCATGACCCCAGACGTGCTCTGGCAGGATCTGATGGTGGCGTTTATCGATACGATCGCGCACGGCCTGACCAACAAGGTGCGTCGACACTGACCAGCACTGCAGGTCATGCTTGGCCAGCAAATCATGGCGTCCCTGGCAATACGAGTCTTCATTGACCGCACGGGTGACATCAAAGTGATCACCCCAGCAGGCCAGCTCAAGGCCGTCATAGCCAAGACGCGCAGCAATTGGCGCCATTTCTTCAAGGGGAAGATCGGCCCATTGGCCGGTAAAGAGGGTGACTGGTCGATGCATGGTGTAATGCTCCTTCTCATGGACCATCCTACAGGCCAGAGGGGCTGCTCGACAGGCGACGCCTGCTCCTCGATGATGGTGGGGTGAGCTCACCCCCCCTGGTTCTCGGCATCGATATTGGCACCGGCGGCGTCCGCATACTGCTGGTCGATGCCCTCAGTGGTCGCGTTGCGGATCGAGCTGATGACGCATGGCCAACCGAAACACCGCACCCCCTTTGGTCTGAGCAGAATCCCGAACTCTGGTGGACGACCACGGCCGCGGCAATCCGTCGCATCGTCGATCGAGGCGATGAGATTCGCACGTCGGTTCGCGGTGGACACCCGCAACCGCTGCTGCGCGGCAAGGTGCTCGGCCT
>JAQWRC010000171.1 GCA_029243925.1 Phycisphaerales bacterium | reverse complement strand
CTTGACCCCATTCTCGTTGGCACGATGCTCTGCGATCGCTGTGGACGTACTTTGGCCCGCGATACGCTCAAGACGGATTCCAAGTTCTGGGGGTGGATGATTGGATATGGATTCGATTCCATCTGGCTGAAGCAGGATCAGGCCGATCCCGGGGCGATGCGTGAATCGTTGAATGAGCTGAAGGCGGGCCGGGTCATGGCCATCTATCCTGAGGGGTCGAGGACGCTCGATGGTTCGATGCAGCCCTTCAACCGTGGAGCCTTTCTGCTGATCAAGCGAGGAAAGGTGCCGGTGATTCCCGCGGCGATCGAGGGTGCATATGACGCTTGGCCCAGAGGAACCTCAAAGCCTAGATTGAACGGACGCGTGAAGGTCACTCTTGGGGAGCCCATTCCTGCAGAGACGCTTGTGGCCATGGGGCCCGAAGCGGCAATGGCGCATATCTTCGACCTCATCGAGGGCCTCCGACTCAAGCTGCGTGCTCAGATTCGTGATGAAACCAACGGGCGGTTCCCAGCTCCCGGCCCCGGCGACATTGATGCTCGAACGTTGGACAGGCCAAAGGTCAAGCTCTGATGCACGAAGCAGCCGCGATGTCTTTTTGGCTGGTGCTCGGCGACATCGTCATTCTGCTTGGCGCGGCTGCCTTGCTGGGAATGCTCTGTGAACGTCTTGGGACCAGTGCGATCATCGGCGCATTGCTTGCAGGAGTGCTCGCCGGTCCAGGCATCTTCAACATTGTCGGGACCAGTCCTGAGCTCATGGAGAAAACGGCTGAGATCGGCGTGGCGCTGCTGCTGTTCACGATCGGGTTGGAACTTTCCCGCAAGCGGCTGATCGCCTTCGGCGTACGCGGGCTTCAAGCGGGAGTGCTGCAGCTATTTATCACGTTGCTGGTGGCGTGGCTGCTGGGTGTGGTGTTCGGGCTTGATATGCGAGCGGGATTTGTCGTCGGCGCGATGGTTGCTCTGAGTTCAACGGCATCCGTTGCTCGGGTATTGACCGATCAAAGCAAGCTTGATTCACAACACGGCCGGGTGGTGATGGCGGTGCTGATCGTTCAGGACCTCGCCATTGTTCCGCTGTTGATCATCGTGTCATTTCTTGGTGAGAGTAGTGGGTTCGATGAACTTGCCGGAGAAATCGGCGGGACCGCATTGGGCATGATCATCTTTGTGGGTTGCCTCGGCCTTGCAGGACTTTTGATCTTTCCTCGGATCTTCGGTTCCACTGCACGCACGGGAAACCGAGAACTTCCGGTCGTTTTGGCATTGGTCATCTGCTTGCTGGCGACCTGGGTGGCATGGCGATTGGGTCTGTCACCTGCATTGGGTGCGTTCGTTGCAGGGCTGGTGTTGGCAGACTCTCCCTTTGCCCGGCAAATTCGTGCTGATGTCTCCGTCTTCAAGACGGTCTTCCTCACGTTGTTCTTTGCCACCATCGGCATGCTCGCGGATATTCCATGGTTGCTCACAGGTGCCAATCTCTGGATTGTCCTGGGTGTCTCACTGGCGATCATTCTGGGCAAGTTTCTTCTGGCGGGTATTGTCATCCGTTTCGTCGGCGTTCCGGCTCGGACCACCATGGCAACGGGTTTGTGTTTGGCGCAAATTGGCGAATTTTCATTCGTCATCGGAGGCGTTGCAGTCGGCAACCAGCTTATTGGCGGTGATGTCTTTCAGATCCTGACTTCTGCGTCACTGGTGACGTTGCTGTTCGTGCCGCTGTTGGCAGGTCATGCCGAAGGCATTGCAGGTTGGCTGGAGCAGTTGATGCTGCGTAACGGACTGATTCGAGAGGCGGCAGGACGTGGGCAGCAGACTGAGGAGCTGGCGGGGCATGTCGTCGTGGTCGGGGCTGGGCCTGCAGGTCTTGGGGTGATTCACAGTCTGCGTGAGGCTGGATTTGAACCTGTGGTGATCGATCTCAACCCATCCTCGGTGCAGCACCTGCAGAGCTGGGGCGTGCACGCCATTTTGGGGAATGCGGCACGTCGAGGCATCCTTCAGCACGCGGGGCTGGAGCGTGCCAAGGCGATCATCGTGACCTTGCCCGATACGCATGCGGCAGTGCACGTGATCGAGCAGGCAAGAAATCTGGCCGAAGATCTTCTGGTTGTCGCACGCGCCCGGTACAACGTCCATGTCGGACAGCTTGAGGGCGCAGGTGCAGACGTCATCG
>JAQWRC010000167.1 GCA_029243925.1 Phycisphaerales bacterium | reverse complement strand
GATTCAAAGGCGATCGCCATGTTCTGGGCAAAGAGAGACGCGTCAACGGTGGCCAAGAGGAATGCCTCCAGTCGCGTGTCGTACGGGCGTTCAACCTTGTCCGCGAGCAGTCGATGCCTACGTGTATCTCCGCAGATGATGAGAAACGCACCACACCGCAGCACCTTGGTCTGACCTCCGGTCAACTCGACCAATGCTTCACGTGCGGCGGTCTTGCGGATGTTCAAGACGCAGTACGACTGAATCCCGCCGCTGGTCGAGGCCATCTGGCCCGCTTCGACTGCAGCGTCAAGATCCTCATCCGTGACAGGGTCATCCGTGAACTTGCGAATGGAACGATGGGCGAGCATGTGCTCGATGATGTTGTTCATCCGTGATCTCTCATGTACCGATGTAGCGTGCATATGCACTTCGAGCGTCTTCAGTGGAGTCAGTGCCTTTGATCAGTGCACGCCCATTTTCAAAGACGGTCATTTCCAGGCCGTTGTGAAGACGTCCATGCAGCACATCCGCCGTGCAATGGAATGTGCCATGATCGGCAAGGCGATCAGCGAGTTGCCGAAGTGGGATCGCGCCTTGCGAAGCCTCGGGCTTGATCTGGACCGCATCCCGCCCACACAGGACCGTACTCGATGCGGCTCGCCCACCTTCCAGCCAGTCATAGATGCCATGGCCGCAGCAGGGGCAGTTCGGATCGGGGCCTGTGCGTGTCATGGCATGCTGGGTGTTTGCCCAGGCGTCGAAGGAATGCAGTGTCCGGTCGATCGCATCGGTGTTTCCAGTCAACCATTTGATTGCTTGCATTGCCTGATGGGCAGCGACACGGCTGATGACCGGGCCCAGCACCCCCGCGGTGTCGCAGGTCGGGCTTGTTCCGGGTGATGGTGGATCTGGAAAGATGCAGCGAAGGCATGCGGTGTCGTGTGGGAGCATGATCGCACTCATGCCAGTCACCCCGATCGCGCCGCCGTAAATCCATGGCCGCTTCGTGGAGGTGGAAAAATCATTGAGTAGATAACGTGTTTCGAAATTATCGAGTCCATCGATGATCAGATCGCAGTCCTGTGCGATGGCTCCGATGTTCGATGCGTCGACATCATCGACGATGGATTCGATGTTGATGTCCGAGTTGATGCGCTGCAATCTTTTCCGGGCCGCGACCGCCTTTGGAGTACCGGCCTGAGCGTCCTGTTCGTCGTACAGCACCTGCCGTTGCAGATTCGTCAGCTCAACCACGTCACGATCGACAATCCTCAGTCGCCCAACTCCTGCTCGTGCCAACAGGTCTGCCGACCCGGACCCAAGAGCTCCGCAGCCGACGATCAGCACGGTCGATTCGCCGAGGCGTCGTTGTCCCTCGGCTCCCACCGTGGGAACAAGGGCTTGACGGTGATATCGATCGGTGGGCATCACAACAGCGTAACGCGTGGCGGCATCGTTGATGGAAAAGAACAGGCGGATGTGTTCAATCGAACACATCCGCCATGTTTCGTTTGGTGTGCTGTTTACCAGGCGAAGTGGCTGAAGGCCTTGTTGGCTTCCGCCATTCGATGCGTCTGCTCGCGTGTAGTGACGGCTTTGCCTTCACCGCGGGCGGCATCGTAGAGTTCCTTGCCCAGTCGCTTGGAGAGGGGCTTGCCCTTTTCTCCTCGTGCGGCCTGAATGAGCCAGCGGAATCCAAGGCTCTGGCGACGTCGTTGCGTCACCGGCATCGGGACCTGATAGTTGGCTCCGCCGACACGCTTTGATCGCACTTCAACGTTCGGCTTGGCGTTTTCAATCGCCTTGTGGAATGCTTCGATCGCGGTCGTGGGCACACCTTCGGGCTTATCTTTGTCGATGCGGGCCTGGATGTCATCCAGCGCGTCATAGACACAACGTTGTGCGGTGGATTTCTTTCCATCCAGCATCACGCAGTTGATGAACTTGGCGAGCACCTTGTCCCCATATCGAGGATCGGGCTTCAGCTGTGATTCAGATTTCGTAATACGTCCGGCCATCGTGTTGCTCCTGGCTCATCTGCCCCGCGTGGGGCCTTGTTCACCGCGACGACGATATGGTCGCGATTACTTGCCTGTGTGTAGCGGTCACTTGCCGCGTTTGGTTCCGTACTTGGATCGACCTTGCTTGCGATCATCAACACCGAGTGTGTCGAGTGATCCGCGGACTACGTGGTATCGCACACCGGGAAGGTCACGGACGCGACCACCACGAACGAGCACGATCGAGTGCTCCTGGAGGTTGTGTCCTTCGCCACCGATGTAGGCCGTAATCTCCTTGCCGTTTGACAACCGAACCCGGGCCACCTTTCGAAGGGCGGAGTTGGGCTTCTTGGGAGTAACTGTTCGCACCTGCAAACACACACCACGCTTCTGCGGGGAGGCATCGAGGTCACGGCACTGGGACTTCGCCTTAGGGCTTCGTCTGGGCTTGCGAACGAGTTGGTTGATGGTTGGCATTCAGAAAACGCTCCGTCGGTTGATCGAGCCGCACAGTGTACCAAGGCTCCACAGGCCTTCAAGCGGCCAAGGGAGCCTTCTTGCATGCTGTGGGGATGCATATGACCGCCTGAGAAGCTTCTGAAAGGGCTGTACCATGTTGGAATACCCCATCATTGGGGCGTCAAGGCCGTAATTCGACCTTTCAGCGGACTGCCACAGGGACCTCCGATTTCCATTCGGACCCCCCTTTGCCAATGGACGGATTTACAGATGAATGGACAATCGGCATTTCAACTCTTTACTGATGGGGCCTGCTCAGGCAATCCTGGCCCCGGGGGGTGGGGCTTCATCCTCCGCGATTCCAAGGGTGAAGAGCAGGTGGCCTATGGAGGCGATCCCTCGACGACAAACAACCGGATGGAATTGATGGGGGTGATCGAGGGGCTTCAGTGCATCCCCGAAGCGAGCACCATCGATCTTTACAGTGACAGCAAATACGTCGTTGACGGCCTGGCGACGTGGCTCGACAACTGGATTGCGAAGGGCTGGAAGCGCCCAAAAAATCAGCCGGTGAAGAATGAAGACCTGTGGCGAGCGCTTGACGAGTTCCGCCAGAGGCATGTCATCCGAACGCATTGGGTCAAGGGTCATGACGACCACCCGGAAAATGAGCGTTGTGATGCATTGGCTGTTCGTGGCCGTGATGAAGCGGCTATCGGATCTTGACGGGCCCCGGTAGACTGGGTGTTCTTCCGGGCGGCGGAGCAGGACATGAGCATTCATCGCATCGAAGTTCGGCCCAAGGAGGGTGCTGCCGACCCTCGCGGTGACGCTGTTTTGCATGCGGCCCGCATCGCAGCACTTGAAGAACAACCAACGCGCGTGCATACCGCTTCCGTGTATCTCCTTGATGGGGATCTGGATGATGGCGACGTGCGGCGCATTGCGGATGAACTGCTTTCAAATCCCGTGACGGAGGAATCCGTCATCGGCGCAGCGCCTGCGCTGGCGGATGCGCTGGTGGAAGTACATCCCCAGCCGGGAGTGATGGATCCAGCCGCTGAGGCGGTTGAGTTGGCCGTGCACAGTCTGCTGGGTCGTCCAGTGACGGTACGCACCGGGCGTCGGTTTGACGTCGGAGGCCTTGCGTCCAGCACCATCGAGTTCTTCGCAGGCCGCTGCCTCGCGAATCCACTGATTCAGGACATCCACGTCGAACCATTTCATCCGCAGGAGTTTCCTGCCGGTCATTCTCGTGACATGGAAGTGCGCACCGTTCCACTTCGAACGCTTGATGATGACGCTTTGCAGTCCTTGTCGCGCGAGTCGCATCTCTTTCTCAGTCTCGATGAAATGCAGGCCATTCGCGATGCATATCTTGAGATGGGCCGGGATCCGCGTGAAATCGAGCTTGAAACGCTTGCGCAGACGTGGTCTGAACACTGCGTGCACAAGACACTCAAAGCGCGCATCGATTACACAGGCGACTTGCCGAATGCCGGTGCCCGACCCGGGCACACTGTTGCTGCCGATGGCACGATCCACATCGACAACCTGCTCAAGTCGACAATAGCCGCGGCAACACATGAACTCATGGAGGATGGGATCGATTGGTGCCTGTCCGTCTTTGTAGACAACGCCGGCATCATCGCATTCGACGACGACCACGCCGTGTGCTTCAAGGTTGAAACGCACAACCATCCGTCGGCGCTCGAGCCCTATGGCGGGGCAGCAACCGGCATTGGCGGTTGCATACGTGATGTGATGGGGACCGGCCTGGCCGCCAAGCCGATCGCCGCCACCGATATTTTCTGCACGGCGACACTCGATGGCTTCGTGCCGGACACAGATCGCCCTGTGCCCACGGGCTGCCTGCATCCCCGTCGCATCCTCTCCCAGGTCGTCGCTGGCGTTCGGGATTATGGCAACCGAATGGGTATTCCCACCGTCAATGGCACCGTCTGGTTCGATGACAATTACGTGGGCAATCCACTCGTCTACTGCGGCTGCGTGGGGGTCATGCCCAGAGATCGCATCGAAGGCGATCCGCATCCTGGAGATTTGATCGTCGTGCTCGGCGGCCGCACAGGTCGTGATGGCATTCATGGCGCAACATTATCGTCGGCGGAGCTGACCGATACGCATGTCGATGAGTTT
>JAQWRC010000163.1 GCA_029243925.1 Phycisphaerales bacterium | reverse complement strand
CCAGAATGGTGCAGTTGCCACTGGATCCGCTGCCCAGATTCACCATCGCCAGTCGAGGAACATCCTCTTGACTGTTGTTGGTCACGCTCCGCTCCGAATGTGTTTGCGCAGTGGCCCGCGGCAGAGGCCACGATCCGACGTTTCGATGAACTCGATGTATGAGGCCACGATGGGGTCATCGTGTCGCGATCGGAGCACTTCAAGGGCGCCGGTGACGGATCGGCGTTGTCGGTACAGCGTTTTGTAGACCCAACGGCGAGCCTTGATTTCTTCGGCGCTCATCCCGAATCGGCGCATGCCGATGAGGTTCAGTGAACTGCAGATGCTGATGCCGGTGACGATGAACCAGGAGGGGACGTCCAGTGAGACTCCGGTCAGGCCACTGATGAATGCACCGGTTCCAATGCGGACAAACTGATGGACGGCGGCTCCGCCTCCAAGAATCACTCGGTCGCCGACGGTGGTATGCCCGCCAAGCATGGAACCTGTTGCCATCTGGATATTGTTGCCGAGCACGCTGTCGTGCCCAATGTGACTGTTGGTCATGAAATAGTTGTCATTGCCGATGCGTGTCGGTTCGTTCGTCTTGCCACGGTGGACGGTGACGCCTTCCCGGAACATGTTGTTGTCACCGATGACCAGCCCTGGTTCTTCGCACTCATGGTCAAAGTTGATGTCCTGTGGGGGTCCCCCGATGATTGCTCCAGGCCAGAAGGTGTTGCCTTCGCCGATAGCACTTCGACCGGTGATGTAGTTCTGGGCCATCAATCGTGTTCCAGCACCGATGTGGACCGTGCCGGTCACGACACACCAGGGCCCGATCACGACGTCGTCGGCCAGTTGGACGTCGCCTTCAATGATGGATGTGGGGTGGATGGTCGGCATGGTGGTCGTGTTGAGGTAAGGTTGAGTGGCGGGGAAGAGGGCGTATCATCCGGGATTCACACGGAACTGTCACCTTGGCCCACTCAACCCCTGATGCCATCCAGATTACGGACCTTGGACGCCTTGCCTATGAGGACGCCCTGTCGTTGCAGCGGCAACGATTGGCCGAGGTTATTGACAGTCGGGGCACGGACGGATCGATCGGGCACCTTCTGCTGGTGGAGCATGATCCGCCTGTCATCACGGTGTCTCGTCGCCCAGGAGCTCGTGATCATCTGCTTGCCGATCCAGATCGGCTTGCTGCCGCAGGCGTCACCGTTGCCGATACGGATCGTGGCGGCGACATCACCTACCACGGCCCGGGCCAGTTGGTTGCCTATCCGATTCTGGATTTGAACCGTCTGGACCTGCGGCTGCATGGCTACCTCAGGTGGCTGGAAGATCGTGTGCTGGAGACATTGTCACACTTCGACATCGAAGGACACCGTGATGAGTGTGCCACTGGGGTCTGGGTCGGAGGAGCGCCTGGTCCGGAGGGGATGACAGGCAATCGCAAGATCTGCGCGATGGGCGTTCGCGTTTCACGCTGGGTTTCGATGCACGGCCTGGCGATCAACATCCATACAGACTTGTCGCATTTCGACCTGATCGTTCCATGCGGCCTCACGGGGCGTGAGGTCACGAGCATGCATCGAGAACTCGGCGAGCAGTGTCCCACGATGCAGGATGTGAAGGATGCACTCGTGGATCGATTCCAGAACGCCGTTGGATGATCAATCCTACTTGTCCTCGAGGTTCAGCTCCTCGAGTACATCACTGGTGATGTTGCAGGCTTCCGGATATCGCACGAAGGTGCGAAGCTGGATCTGTTTAAGCGATGTGTCGGTATTGGCGATGGTGAACTTATCATCTGGCGGGATGAATCGCATGACGATGTCGAGATCAATGCGATCCGCAACCACGTTGACCGCGGAAATGAGTTCTCGATACGCGGATTCCAGCTGTTCGGCCTGTTGCTGTTGTTGTCTGGCACCGGCCAGTTGCTGAAACTGCTGGTATTCCTGATACAGGGCCTGGCCTCGCTGATACACATCTTGGGTGGCTTCATCCTCAGGATCAAGTTCCTGCATCTCCTCCTGAATCGCAGTGAGTTGCGTCGTGAACTTTTCATCAATGCCCTGCAGCTCTTCGGCAAGTTCCGTCCGCTCTTCCTCCATGGGCTCAGCCGCCATGAGCTGAGTGAGAATTGGGCCAATGTGCACACAGCCAACGGACCACAGTCGCTGTTGAGGGTGCGTGCCCCAGGCGAGGTGTCCCTCTTCATTGCGAATCGACAGCACAGGCTCGTCCGCTTCGGCAGGTTCAAGCGTGAGTGCGGCGGCGGGGCCGAGCGTGTCGGCGAGGTTGGTTGCCAACGCCTTGGGCGCAGTACCTTCGGTCAGCAAGCCGAGGTTGACCAGCGTAAGCAGGCCGAGAATTGTCCAGAGAACGATACGTTCAGTGCGGGCCATGGCGGCCTCCATTCAGTTCATTCGTTTTGATCGAGGATGGCGAGGAACGCCTCTTGGGGGATATTGACTGAGCCGATGGTCTTCATACGCTTCTTGCCTGCTTTTTGTTTCTCAAGCAGTTTGCGTTTTCTTGAAACATCACCGCCGTAGCATTTGGCGGTCACGTTCTTCCGGACAGCTTTGATCGATTCGCGAGCAATGATCTTGCCGCCAATGGCAGCTTGCAGCGCGATTTCAAACTGATGTCGATCAATCTGCTTCCTGAGTTTCTTGAGGATGTTCCTGCTTCGTTGTTCCGCGAGACTTTTGTGACAGATGAGACTGAGCGCCTCGACGGGCTCGCCGTTGACGAGGATGCTCACCTTGCTGAGGCGATCGGCGCGGAAATCGATGATTTCATAGTCCATCGTGCCGTAGCCACGAGTGATTGATTTCAACTTGTCGTAGAAGTCGTAGATGATTTCCGCCAGTGGTATTTCCCACGTGAGCATCTGGCGGCTGTCGGAAATGAACACCTGTCCCTTGAACTCTCCCCGTCGTCCATCGCACAGTCGCATCAGTTCACCGATGCTTTCTTCGGGGCAGATGACTTCGATCTTCACGATCGGCTCGAGGATGTTCTCGATCTGGCTGGGGTCAGGCAGGTCAGCGGGGTTGTGAATTTCGATTGTTTCACCAGTGGTCGTG
This sequence comes from Phycisphaerales bacterium, assembly GCA_029243925.1. Classification (GTDB taxonomy): domain Bacteria; phylum Planctomycetota; class Phycisphaerae; order Phycisphaerales; family SM1A02; genus SP202. The sequence goes on along the minus strand of JAQWRC010000163.1, from coordinate 186 downwards.
GCCACCTTGTAGGTCACGGTTGGCGCGGTCTGGACGATCTCGACTCCGCCTTCTCGCTCAAGTCGCTCCTGCACGATTTCCATATGCAGCAGGCCAAGGAACCCGCAGCGAAATCCGAAGCCGAGCGCCTCGGAATGCTGGACCTCATACGTGAAACTCGCGTCATTGAGCCGAAGTTTGTCGATC
>JAQWRC010000160.1 GCA_029243925.1 Phycisphaerales bacterium | reverse complement strand
CAGCAAGGTCCGGTACCCACGTGACACATCGTCAACCGCTGCGCCGAGACCACTTGCACCACCGCCGATGACGATTACATCCCATTCTTCCGTCGCCTGCAGTTGACCAAACAATGCTTCACGATTCATGTGTTTTCTCGTCGTCTACCCATTGCTTCGAGCGTTCCACGGCCTTGTGCCAAATACTCATATGTGAAGCACGTGACGCGTCCTCCATGACTGGCTGAAATCTGCGATCCAATGACCACTGCTCGGCGATGTCCTTGTCACTACTGTAGATTCCAGCCGACAGGCCTGCCATGAACGCTGCGCCCATTGCAGTTGTCTCCAAAATTTCGGGTCGCAGTACGGGACGGTCAAGCAGATCCGCTTGGATCTGCATGAGCAGATCACTTGCAGCGGCCCCACCATCAACTCGTACCTCCGACAATCGCACGCCTGAATCCTGTTCCATCGCGTGGAGCAGATCGACAACCTGGCAGGCAATCCCCTCAAGCGTCGCCAATGCGATATGCCCAGCCGTACTTCCTCGAGTCAGCCCCTGGATACTCGCACGTGCGTACGGGTCCCAGATCGGTGCTCCCATTCCGGCGAATGCAGGCACGACCACGACGCCTCCATTGTCCGCCACGGATCCGGCCAGCGCGTTGACGTCCGGCGCCGCATCAATGATCCCAAGGCCGTCGCGCAGCCACTGAATCGATGCCCCCCCCATGAAGATGCTTCCCTCAAGCGCATGAACTGGCGCGGAACCTTCCAGTTGCCAAGCAACGGTGCTCAGGAGTCCATGTGAACTTCGAACAATGTCCTCGCCGGTGTTCATCAGCAAAAAGCAGCCGGTGCCGTAGGTCGTCTTCGCCATACCCTGCTCGAGGCACGCTTGTCCGAAGAGGGCGGACTGCTGATCGCCGATCATTCCACCAATGGCAACCGGAGATCCAAGAAGTTCGGAGGTTGTTGTTCCAAAGGCACAACTGCAAGGGCGCACTTCAGGAAGAAGTGAAGCAGGGATGTCAAAGAGGGCCAGGAGTTCGCTGTCCCAGTCCTGCGTTTCCAGGTTGTACAGAAGAGTTCGACAGGCATTGGATACATCTGTCGCATGCACTGCTCCGCCGGTGAGGTTCCACAGCAACCAACTGTCTATGGTGCCGAAGGCGAGTTGTCCCGCCTGGGCCGCAGCGCGTGCGCCATCAGCGTGATCCAGCATCCACGCAAGTTTCGTTGCACTGAAATACGGATCCAATCGCAAACCGGTGCGAGATCGAACCAGATGTTGGTGCGCTGGCGTGTCGTAGCGAGCCATGTCATCAGCAGTTCTGCGATCCTGCCAGACAATCGCGTGATGCAGCGGCTCGCCTGTTTGGCGATCCCAAAGCACGACTGTTTCACGTTGATTCGTAATTCCGATTGAGGCGATGTCCGAGGCACTCAAATCTGCCTGTTCGAGTGCTTCTCTCATTGTCTTGAACTGGGTGTCACGAATCTCAAGAGCATCGTGCTCAACCCAGCCAGGCTTTGTAAAATACTGCTGGAACTCATGTTGCGCCGTCGAAGCAACCTTTCCCGCGGCGTCAAAAATGATCGTTCGACAACTTGTGGTGCCCTCATCAAGCGCCATGAGGTACGTCATGCCTGAAACTCCTTGCGACAGCGGACATGATGTGTCCCCATTGCAGCCACTGCAAGGTGGACAGACGGGGGAAATCCCCGCTTAGAGGAATAAAAAACCCGATTCCATAAGTCCAATACCACCAAGGAGGTATCGATCACCATTCCCGATCGTGGCTCCAAATCCTGATTTAGACCCCCAAATACCCCATTTAAAGAGTGAATTACGAGGATATTGTTCAAAAAGGGTCATGAATGAGAGCCCGATAACCCGATCCATACAGACAGAGGGCTAGGGATTCATCCCAAACCCACATGAACCAAGTGAGGACCAAGACGTCCAACCTCACAGAGACTCAAAAAAACCACTCGAAGACTTCCTTCTCTTCTCTTCCGTCACCTCCAGGTCTTTCCGGCCTGGAGGTGATTTTTTTGGCCTCGTCAAACAAGACAAGGCCATTTCCCTACCCTGTTCGATGATCGACACCGCCAATGGATACACCACACAACAACCCGGATCCGGCAAAGGCCTTCAGTGAGAAGAAGACGCTGCAAGACGCTGCCGACACCCCCACTCCACCAGCGGCGGATTCACAGGAGATGTTGTCACCTGAACTCGAGGCGATCAACGATCTGCTCGAAGACCCAACGTTGATCGATGAGCGAACGACGCCCGAAGCAAAACTGGTGAGTATCTCCATCCCCGGCTACGCCATCAAGAGCATCCTCGGCGCTGGCGGCATGGGCACTGTGTATCGAGCCGTGCAGGATTCTCCGCAGCGACTGGTCGCGCTGAAGGTGATCCGCCCCGGCCTCGCTTCGCCGAACATGTTGCGTCGCTTCAGCTACGAATCCGAAGCGCTGGGACGCCTACAGCACGAATGCATCGGCCGTATCTACGACGCAGGCACCACCGACGACGGCAGTGGTGCCGTTCCGTGGTTTGCAATGGAACTCATCGAAGACGGGTTGAACATCCGTGATTACGTGCAGCAGTATCGACTGACGATTCGGGAACGGTTGGCGCTGTTTGGTCGCGTATGCGAAGGCGTCCACCATGGACATCAGAAGGGCATCATCCACCGGGATCTCAAACCTGACAATATTATCGTCACGCCCGAAGGTGTCCCGAAGATCATCGACTTCGGCGTCGCCCGAAGCACTGACGTCGATGTAGGTGTGTCCACGGATCGTACTGATGCGGGAG
>JAQWRC010000277.1 GCA_029243925.1 Phycisphaerales bacterium | reverse complement strand
TCGTACTGATGCGGGAGCTCTGGTCGGCACCCTCCAATACATGAGTCCCGAACAATGTCGAGCTGATCCTGATCAAATCGACATCCGAACCGATGTCTACGCCCTCGGCGTGGTCCTTTACGAACTGCTCTGCGATCAGTATCCCTATGACATACAGCAGAAAGCGCTGCAGGACGTCCTTCGTATCGTGCAGGAAGACGAACCCAGCAAACCAGGGACCATAAGCCGCCATCTGCGCGGCGACATCGAGGTCATTACACTCAAGGCACTGGAGAAAGAACCTGCCCGTCGCTACCAGTCCGCCCTCGACCTGGAGCAGGACATCGACCGCTTCCTCAATGGCATGCCCATCATGGCCGTGCCACCCAGCGTCGCGTATCGCATACAAAAGTTCGTCCGCCGCAATCGAGTGGCCGTACTGGCCGCCATACTCTTGTTTGCCGTTGGCATCGTCGGTCTTGCTGCCTCCTGGCAGTGGTCACGCGCCGACGCGGCACGGCAGGAACGCAACCGTATGGTCAGCGAACTGATCGACTTCTACATGGTGGATCACTTCAATGCGATCTCCCGTCTGGCGGGGAGCCAACCGGCACGTGAACTCATCATCTCCCGCAGCCTTGAATACCTCGACGCCTTGCGCGAGGATGCCGCCGATGATCCGGAACTGCAGCGCATTCTCGCTGGTGGCCTGCAGGCTGTCGGCAACAATCAGTGGTCACGACAGATGGGCAACCGCGGTGATCTCACCGCCGCGATCGGCGCCTGGGAACAATCGATGCAGGAACTCGATGCCTTGATCGAGGCCACCCCCTCAGATGAGCGACTTCGCGAATCGGCTGTGCGGGTCCGTACCCTGCTCTTTGATGCCTATCGATCGGCCGGTCGCGATCAGGACGCCGGACTCCAGCTTGAACAGATGAACGCGATTCTTTCGACTTTCGATGACCCCTACGTGACCGATCCCATTGCAAGCATGCACTTTGACGTGTATCTGGACAAGGTCGCCATGGCCAGAGCACAGGGTGATGAACAGCTCCAACTGAGGACGCTGCATCAGATGCTCAGCCACGCCGAAACAGCCAACGAACTGTGGCCGGACAACCCCATGAACAGCCGGGATCTCCTTCTGGTGCACAATCAACTTGGTGCACTTCAGAACCGGCTCGGTGATCCTGATGCCACCATGAACCACTATGAGGCGGCGTTGGAGATCACTCGCGACCGACTGGCCGCCGAGCCCGAGAACAACACTGAGCAGCGGGACCACATGAAGCAACACCGCTTCATCGCCGACCATCTCTGGACACGAGGCGATCGGCAGGAGGCGATTCGACGGTCACTGGTCGAGGTCCTGCCAACTGCTCGCCAACTGGTCGAACGCAACCGGGCAGTTGATGGCACCACCGATGCCCGGGCTGACACCGATCTGGCCCAAGCCCTGCAGACACACGGCCAGTACCTGCACTATGCCGGCTCTCCCGCAGAGGCCATTCCATCTCTGATGGAATCACGACAGATCTGGAATCGACTGTTCGAGCAATCGCCGGATGCGGTGACACACGCCCGTGACAGCGCCCGGACCGGGTACATGTTGGCCTTGGCATTGATCGAGACCGATGAATCCAATGCAGCGTTGGAACTTCTCGAGGAGATTGACGGCACCCTTGAGGCGCCGTGCACCGCCAACCCCGACAATGGCGACCTTCGACAGATCCGACAGATGTGCCTGGAGTTGTCCGAGAAAACACGCCCAAGTCAGCCATAACCCTCGTTTGAGTGGCATGGAGCAAAGCGTGGGGCTTTCTTCTTGCCCAATCAAATGCTCTGCTGGATACTGAAGCGGAGGAGAGAAGAACGTGAGATCAGACACGATCACCACGGATCTGTCTATATGGTTGCGCAGAGTGTTGATCGCCCTGCTGCTTGGGCTGTCGGTGTTCCTGCAGATGCAGTTGCTTGCCCCAGCCGCCGCATCGGCCCGGGCCACCATGACTCTCATCGTCGGTGAGCGTCCCGGCGAGTACCCCACCATCCAGTCGGCCATCGATGCGAGCATCGACGGTGACAGCGTGCTCATCTCCAGCGGCACCTGGCAGGAAACCATAAATCTCCGAGGCAAATCGATCACGTTGGCGCCACTTGATGGCGAGGTGACCATCAATGCCATGAGAGGCGGCACCGTCATCACCTGCGTCAGCGGTGAAGATACCAACACGATCATCGAAGGGCTCATCATCCGCGGCGGCCTGGCCGACCGCGGCGCGGGCCTGCTGACCCGCAACAGCACGCCCATCTTCCGCGACTGCATTTTCGAAGCCAACGATGCGATGCGTGACGGCGCCGCTTGGTACGGCGATGGCGGCGGACCGACGTTCATGGACTGTCTCTTCCTCGGCAACAGCGCCGCAGAAGGTGACGTCTTCGGCCACTGCAACGAATGCGCCCCGCTGGTGCTCAACTGCCGGTTCACGGGCAACTGCCCGCAGCCGAAGGTCGACGACTGGATGCTGGCCGATGCGATGAACACGGTGGATCCACTGGCCGACACCTGCGAGCAGGCGATCGAACTGACGGACGGGTCGACGCCCTTTGCGACGATCTGCGCCGCAAGCGAACGCCCCGGGCACGCCGAATGCGAACTGGATGGCGACGGCGGCGTGATCGCCAACGACATCTGGTACCGATACACCCCGGCGACAACGGGCCTGCTTCGGCTGAGTACCTGCGGGTGGAGTGACTTTGATACGGATCTCGCCGTCTACCGCGGCGACTGTGAGCATCTGGCTTTGGTCGGGTGCAACGATGACGCCCCAGGTTGCCCGGGTGGCCCCTCGGAACTGCTGCTTCCGGTGCGAGCCGGCGAAGCACTGTTCGTGCGACTCGGCGGTGGTGTCGACGATGCCAGCGGCCGAGGATTTTTGGAGGCCCAGGTGGAGCCAGGCGGCGGGCTGGAGTCGGATGCCGACACCAATCCTGACCAGCCACGCGGTGAAGGGTGGCTCGATGTCTGCCCGTCCTGCTGGTACACAACGATTCAATCCGCGATTGATGATGCAAATGAAAGCATCTTCGGCATTTGGATCGAGGCGGGCACCTACCACGAGAATCTCACAATACGCAAGCCGATTTCACTTGTTGGTGATTCCAATGGCGTCTACATCGATGGGGGCTTCGCAGGCCCAGTCATCACCACAGGCAGCCAAGGTGGAACACTCATACTCGACTCACTCACCATCATGAATGGATTGCATGATCGGAATCCGGAAGATGGCACCAGCGGAATCGGAGGCGGCATCGCCATCGATTCACATGCCGAAAATGATCGAATCGTCATCAGAGACTGCTCGATCATTGGCAACACCGCATATGAGGGCGGTGGAATCGGAAGTGAACCAGGCTATGGCCCCGAGCTTCTGATCTACGACTCGCAAATCAATCTCAACTCTGTCACGAATGTCTGGGGGGATGCCGGCGGAATTCTTGGCAGCTTCCCGAGGCTGATCATGGACCGCAGTGAGGTCGTGCGAAATGCAGGTGTCGGGATGTTGTGCTCAGTATCTGATTCTAATGAATCTGGTTACGAGACTTTCCACCACTACCGACGTTCAAACATCTCCTACAACACACATGGCGGCATGCAGGCGCTCCGAGAAACCAATATCAACGCCGTCGGCCACCTGGTTCTTGACAATTGCCTGATCGTTGGAAACAACGGGTACGGCGCCATTCTTGACGGCGGATCCGACGTCACACACTGCACCGTTGCTTACAACCGAAGTCCCAACGGAAACCTGACCGCCGGTCTCAGCCATGATGGCCGAGTGTCGAACTCGATCTTCTGGGGCAACACCGAAGAAGGAATTCGATCGGAGTATGCCCAGTTGTCCGGCCCGTCTGGCGGCGTATGGAACTCGATCATCGACCAATACTCCGGTGATGGAACGAACAATCTCACTGACCTTGATCCCATGTTCGTGAATGCCAGCGGCGCAGACGGTGTACCCGGAGTATGCCACGGCAGCCTTGATGAAGAGTACTCGCTGCTTCCAGGATCACCGGCAATCGATGCCGGCAACACTTCGTCCGACTTCGAATATTCAAAGACATGCTTGTGGCTGAACGGCAGTTCATATGAAATCGAATACGCAGGCGCAATCGAGGCATTCAACGAGTGCTATGACTGGGATGGAGATGGAGTAATCGAATGCTTCCAACATCTGCACAACGATGATGCATTTGACAGCCCGTTGGGAGTTCCATGGGAGGGACTGTACGGTGACATCGGATGCTACGAATACTTCGATACACACAGCTTCGTTCGTTACTTCGTCTGGAGCAATACTTACTGGGGCGATCGCTCTTGGTTTCATCCATACAACTGGCACGTCTACGAAGACTGGGACTGGGTCTTTCCAAACGGCTCGATGCACAGTGCAATTCTGAGCACGGATCAGATGTCGTACGAGCAACCGTACTCTCCGACGGGAATCAACTACAGCATCCGCGATCTCATCGTCGGACCAGGAGATTGGAACTTCGATGCATCAAGCACCGAGCTTGAATGCGCAAACAACACGTTGGTTGGGAGTTTTGCCGGGGGGGAACCTGCGCACCTGACGCTGTCTGGTGGCTTTGAACTGGAAACCCTGAGACTGCTTGTTGACGGCGAAGGTGAAGGCCGCCTGCGCGTCACCGATGCGGACTCGAATATCAACTTCTGGGACAAGGCGCAACTGGTCCGAGGCGGCGAACTGCAACTCGATGCGGGCGGCACAATCCGATCAGGCCCTGGAAGTGGTGGACCCGGCGGCGGAACGCTCTTCAATCTCGGCGGCATACTCGAAGCTCGTGAGAGCACGATCGACTCGAACTACATCCAATATGGCACGATGCCGCTGCCTGACAATGAAACAGAATTCGTCTCCGGCACGCTCGTCCTTGCCCCTGGACAGACTCCCGACTTCAATCACGAAATCACGCTCGGCGGCACGGTTGTCATCGATTTCAGTGGCCGGAGCGCAGCACCTGGATCAACATACGAACTGCTTCGATTCGACGGGGGCTCAACCAGAAATACCGGCATCCAGTGCATCGGGTTGCCTGCAAACACCTTCCTGAGAGTCCGGCGCGAAGCGGACTCACGCGGCGTGGCTGAAGTGCTCATCGGTGAAGTCACCTCCGTCGATGAAGTCTTCGGACTCAATGAGGGCAACGAGTCCAGCATCGCCCGTGCACCGACCGACGCCAAGCTCGGTGATGTCAACGACGATGGCTTGCTCGATCTAGCGTTCACACTGCCGGGTGAAACAGAAAACGACAATGGGAACTTCATTGTCATGCTGAATGAGGGTGATGCCAACAATGATACGATCTGGGATGGATTCGAAACGAGCGCAAGTTTCACATACATCGTCGGGCGGGAGCCCATGGCCCTCGCGCTTGGCGATCACAACAACGATGGCGGATCGCTTGATGCCGTCGTCGCCAACAAGGAATCTGGATCCGTCACGCTGATCATCGATATCCCGTCCGCTGCGCCCGGAACAGAACTGACACTTGATTCCAGCAATGGACTTGATCCCGATCCAGTGGACGTCTGCTTCTTCGATGTCGAAGGCAACGGGCGCCTCGACATCATTGTCGCCTCCGAGGGTGATGCCACACTCCGGTTGATTGAAAATACGGGTTCCAGACGTGGTACGCGGATTGATGCGGATGATGACGTGATCGACCAGCCCAGTTCCCCGCCTTGGGGCATTGAACCTGGAGATGAACAGGATTCAAAGAATGCCGGTGTTACTGTAATCAGTCGCACGAACAACAAGAGCAGCCTCTTCAGGCGTCCACAGTCACTTCGGGCGTTTACCCTCGAGATCGATTCGATCGTGATCACTGAAGCCGACCCCATCGACATCGCAACGGACAACTTCGACAACGACAAGGCGGGGATACAGGACACGTTGGTGATCAATCAAGCTGGAAACTCCTTCCAGGTGCTGCTGCGAGAAGATGCGGATGGCGATGGGTTCCCGGAGTTCCTCGGCGCATCGACCTTTGTACTCAGTCCCGGCACGTCCAATCCTCAATCGGTCGATACCGGTGACTTCGACAATGATGGTGACATCGATGTCGCGATCGTCATGACGGAAACGGTTGGAGGCTCGGATCAACAGGTCACTCGCGTCTGGCGAAATGACCTCATCTACGACGGCATCGAATCGGAACTGCTCACCTTCACCGATACGCTCACCAATCTGCCCTCGGCGGGCGAACCCACTCTTGTCGTCGCAGGTGATGTCGACAACATCGGCGGTGGCGGCGATCAGATCGGCGATGATGTCGTCATTCTCAGCAGTGGAAGCAGTCTTCGTGGTCCAGGCAACTATGTGACACCCAATGTCGGTGGACCTGTTCTCATCGACAACGTCACCGAGTTCGAGTCCGTATTCAACAGTGCCGTCAGCGGCGACACCATTGCACTGGCCGGCGGCGACTTCTACCTGAACGGCACGCTGTCGTTCGGTGACCGCGACCTGCACATCATCGGGTCGACCGACCCGTTAACCGGTGAACCGACGACCATCATCCATCCCGTTAGCGACTCACGTACCTTTACACTGACCAACGGGCAGTCGGCAGCAACCATCATCGAGAACATCATCATCGACGGGTCCAATGCGAACCCCGCCGGCGGCATCTACATGTTGAATACCGCCAATCCCGGTCCGCAGCTGATCAACTGCATCATCCGCAACTGCAATTGGATTGACCACGGTGCCGCTCTTCGCCTCAACAATGCCCATCCCAGCCTGACCAACTGCACGATCGAATCGTGCTCCAGCCCTGCAAACGACTATCACGGTGCAGCCATCTACCTCTACAGCGACGCCAGCGTCGGTGCGACAGGGTGCGATTTCCGCCTGAACTCAGCCAACTCCGGCGGAGCCATCTACGCCGACCAGGGCACTGATGTCCAACTCACGGCATGCGTCTTCGAGGACAACACCTCCACCCGATACGGTGGCGGCGCCCATATCCGACAAGGGGCGACGATCTCGACGAATAATTGCGCATTCACACGCAACACCACCAGCACCACGGAATGTTCCGGCGGCGGCATCTTCTCCTACGGAGGCGACATGACGCTGGGCAACACCACGTTCACCGACAACACAGGTCATCACCACGGCGGAGGAGTCGCCGCGTGGAATACCGGCACGCACCAAATCAGCCACTGCACCTTTGCCGACAATCAAACGCTTGATTCGAACTCAAGCGGCGGTGGGCTGTATCTGAACAGTTGCACGCTCGATGGTTCGGACAACACGTTCATGGGCAACCGATCACGAGCTGGCGGCGGTGCCTGGCTCGCCTCCGGTGTAAGCATCGCCGACGGGCGTCTTGACCGATGGAACTTCACCGGCAATGCTGCATCCGTTGCACCCAACGCAGGGGGATCCAATCAGGCTGGCGGCATGATGCTCAACGGCATGAGTACCGATCTGTACGAATGCGACTTCACATCGAACACCTCGGACGGATACTGTGGCGGGCTCTTCATCAACAACACCGGCAACTGCGCCCTGCAACTCTGCGACTTCACCGGCAATACCGCGGAACTGACCGGGGGCGGAATGTATATCGATGACAGCTCCGCCATCACACTCTACGGATGCGTCCTCAGCCAGAACTCCGCCGTCAACCGCGGCGGTGGCATGCACCTCTGGAACTCATCACCGACCGTCGACAACTCTTTCGTGCTTGAAAACACAGGATCAATCGGCGGCGGTATCAGCAGTTATGGCAACAGCAATCCAGTGATCATCGCCTCGCGTATCTGCGACAACACCGTCGACCAGATCAACGGCGCATACGTCAACGGCGGCGGCAACTGCATGAGCGAAGTCTGCGACACCGACAGTGACGGCACCTTCGACTGCAACGATGGCTGTCCTAATGACCCAGACAAGATCGAACCAGGCGAATGCGGCTGCGGCATCGCCGACGATGACTCCGATGGCGACGGCACCCCCAACTGCAACGATGAGTGCCCCGATGACCCAGACAAGATCGAAGAAGGCGAATGCGGCTGCGACAATCCAGAAACTGACTCAGATGCCGACGGCACCCCAGACTGCATCGACGGCTGCCCATTTGATCCCGACAAGATCGAAGAAGACGAATGCGGCTGCGACAATCCAGAAACTGACTCAGATGCCGACGGCACTCCAGACTGCATCGACGGCTGCCCATTTGATCCCGACAAGATCGAAGAAGGTGAATGCGGTTGCGGCAATCCCGAAACAGACTCTGATGGCGATGGCATTCCCGACTGCATTGACGACCTCTGTGCCCCTGACCTCGATGACGACCACGATGTCGATGTCACCGATCTGCTCGGATTGATCGCCGCCTGGGGCGCATGCGACGACGGTGAATCCTGTCCAGCGGACTTCAACGGCAGCGGCGACGTCGACGTGATCGATCTGCTCGAACTGATCGCGCTCTGGGGCGAATGCCCAGGCGACCACGTCTTCACCGGTTGCACCGATGAAGCCGATTTCAACGAATCCGATTACGGCTGCGCATGCTTCATAGATGGTGATGATGCCTTGACGGACTGCAACGCCGGACTCAACGGCGACGGTGCCATGACACCCTATGAACTTGGAGACACGATCTGCGGTCAGGCCTCGGTCTACACCGACATCTCCGGCGGCACCTATCGTGACACCGACTGGTGGGATGTTGACGGCATGCTTGATGACGGCGGCGTCTTCTCACTTGAGATCGGCTCGGGAGGCGCGCACCTGCTGGCCATCGTCGACCTCGATGCCGTGGCCTTCGTCGACTATGTGATCAACGAGCCCGGGCTCTATACACCCAGCACGGATGTACAACTGGACCCAGGAACGTATTGCATCTGGATCGGCCCCTCCGACTGGGACACCGACTGGACGTGCGACAGCGGACTCGCTGATTACATGTTCACGGTTGATGACTGAGTGAAAACGGGTAAACCATCGTTGCATGCATGAACCTGCTATCCTGACTTGTGAAAGGCGGGATCAGAGCCATGCACACTATGCACCTTACTATTGCACTTTCAGGCGGCGCCATGACGGCAATCGTCATCGGGGCCATTGCCCTGCTGCTCGTCATCATCATCGTCGCGATGTACAACAAACTCGTCCGGCTTCGTCAGTCGTGCAAGGAATCATGGGCGGACATCGATACCGAACTGCAACGACGTCATGATCTGATTCCAAACCTGATCTAAACGGTCAAGGGCTACGCGACCCACGAGAAGAGTGTGCTCGAAGAAGTCACCAACCTCCGCAATCAGGCCGTGGCCGACAAGGACAAGGGCCCCGCCGAACGAGCCAAGGTCGAGGACCAACTGGGAAAGGCTG
>JAQWRC010000147.1 GCA_029243925.1 Phycisphaerales bacterium | reverse complement strand
CGACACCACTGCACAGCAGCAGCAGAAACTGAATGATCGGGATGAACGAGTCACCGTATTGTTGAAGCAGTTCCTGCATGGCTGATCAGGACTCCACCGCTGGTACTCGACGTCCCGTTGCTTCCAGCATCCAGGCCATCTTGGCGCGAGGTCGTCTTCGAGCAACACGGTTGGAACGACGCCACCACCAGAAGACTCCCACCAGGAGCAGGACGATCATTGCGATCCAAAGCACATTTCGTACATGTTGTGCCTCAGGTCCGGTTCCGATGGCCAGGGCCGCCAGATAGCCGATGCCCAACTGGCAAAACACGGTGGGAACAGCACTCATGGTCTCGGCCAGCAGAAACTTCCACACACTCATCTTGGCGATACCGGCGGCGGTGATTACGGTCGTACGGCTCGCGGGAATGAATCGGCTGATGACGACGACCCATATTCCATATTGCTCGAACTGGTACTTGATCTCAAGGATGCGTCGCGGATGCATGAACCTCCGGAACCATCGGATATTGAGGATCCGTTTGGACAGCCTCCGGCAGACAAGCAACCAGAGTGTGTCCGCCATGATCACGCCGAAGTAGGCTGCGATGATCGTTCCCCAGAACGGCATCAGCGGAGGATCCGCACCCATGAGGTAGCCGGCTGGGATGATGAAGATGTCCTCCCCGATGGCGACTCCAACCCCGGAGGCCATGAGCAGGATGAACAACAACATCGGACCGTAATCAGACAAGGCCGCTTTGACATCCTGATCAAGAACATGCGACTCGACATTCCAGTAATGCAGCACAGGCCATACTGCCGCAATGGCAATGATGACTGCAAGGCATGGAATAAGCCGTCGTGGACGGAGCAACGCATGGAGATCCATGTTCGCAGTGTAGCCGTTCTACCGCCACGGCTGGATCAGAGCAGGAGAGATGCGCCCCGATCAACGTGCGAAGGCAAATCGTTGCGATGAAGATCATCTGGCTGCATTGCTGTCAGTGGGCTGATCTCCACTGAAGCATCCACGTGCCCTTGGTCATCCCGTGGCATGTCGACACCGCACTCTTCCAGCCACAGTCCATGCAAATCACTTTGCAGCCGACGTGATGTTTCCGGCGAATCCTGGCCCTCTGCATTCTTGATCGGAGCGAACTCCACGGCTCGGTCGACCGCCAGCACCGCGGAACGTTCGGCATGCCGCAGTACGTCAAAGATAAATCGCTCCACCTTCAACACATTCGGCGACTCGGGATCCACCATGCGCTGCGCATCGGGGTCCCAATACGACATCGCCTTGATCGCCCGATGCCATGGAAGGCCGGATTGTCCCTCGCCCACGATGCGCTCCACGAAGGAACGCCCCAGTAGATGAATTGCAATGTTCCCAGCATGAAATCGCAGTCGGCCGTCAGGGCCCGCTGACTCGGATTCCGCACTGGTGAGGTCCGAGTACTCGACGACGCCAAGTCGCCCTTCACGTCGAGCGAAGACACCGACGCGTTCCGCCGGATCCGTCTTCTCAACCATCTTGCTGGTCGCTTCCGCAGAAGAGACGGACTCGTCGGCGTGAAGTCCGATGAACACTGGATCAATCATCCGAGCCAGTGGATTGTCAACCTGCGCATAACTGATCACATCGACACCACGAACTTCCATGTCCGCCAAAGCGCCGCTCCGCTGCAATGCCGACAGTGACCCGCCGTGCCCGTCCGGACTCGTCGCAATGCGGTCGGGGCTGCTCAGCATGAGTCGCCCAGTCCCCTGCTCGAACACCGGCATCGTGCCCTGCATGCAGAGCATGATGGAGTTGCGTTCAAGACCGAAGCATTTGTTGTCCAGGAAGAAGTTTCGGGTTGCGGCGTCGTTCTCCGGACTGGTCAGGATGTACCACGGCACCTCGATCCCGTAGCGTCGACTTGTCGCCAGCAGTTGTTCGGCAAAGCAGGCGAACAGCGGCTTGCCGCTGACGGGTGTTGCCGGATAGGTTCCCTTCGGCCCGTTCCACCCCAGTCGAGTGCCCTGCCCGCCGGCGACGGTAAACGCCGCAACACGACCCGCAGCGATCCACTCCTCACCCAGCGATCGCAGATTGTCTCGCATCGCCATATCCGGCATGCAGAGTTCGGGGGGCTCCAGCTCGGATGATGAATCTTCTGGACCAGGAGCAGCCTGCACCATCTTCCAAGCATGATCGATCTCATTCCATGGCAACGCATCGATCTGATCAAGCAAGTTGGAACGCTGTTCAGCATTCAGTGCAGACCAGCCACCGAGCACGTGGGACTGCCCACGTGCTTCAAGTTGTGTACGAATGGTCTCGTAGCGATCCGACATCGTCGTGGCGCGGGGCCTCAGTCGGGCAGTGTCGGCTCGGACCATCCCGACGGGAGATGCCGAACGACCTTGCCGGTTTCCAGATAAATCAACTGCTCACAGATGTTCGTGCAGTGGTCGGCGATCCGCTCGAGCGTTCGAGTCAGGTTCAACAGACTCATGGCCCATGGCACGTCATACTCACCATTGGCGAGTTTGGACTGCGCCTCCTCCATCAACTGCGCCTTGAACTGATCAACCGTGTCGTCGAAGGCGAGTACACGCTGGGCCAGCACCGATCCACGCTCTCGCATGGCATTGCTTGCATCACGCACCATTCCAATCACGCTGTTGGCCATCACACGGTAGGTCCGAGGCAGATCGTATTCGGTCCCCGCAGGCAGAAGATGTTCGGCAATGGAGACCGCTCCATCTGCGATCCGCTCAAGTTCATTGTTGATCTTCACCACCGTCAGGACACTGCGGATTTCATGCTCATCCGTGGAACCAAGCTCCAGCAGCCGAATCGATGCTCGCTCGATGTCCACATCCACCCGATCGATCACTTCATCGCCAGCCACCACCTCCGATGCCTTGGCCTCATCACGTTCAAAGTAGCATTCCACCGCCCGGAGCGTCACATCCACGACACGATCGCCCTGTGTCAGCAGATCATCACGGAGTTGCGCGTATTTCTTCTTGAAGTCAGTCATCGTGGCACCTGGCGGCCGGAGTTCGCCATGGAAGTATACTCCTGCGATTGTTCATCGGCTCAACGAGATGCCGTGCATTCAATGCTTTCAGAAGCCCGCAAGGACCCCACCCGAAAATGGCCGCGCTCTGTGTAAACATTGACCATGTGGCGACCCTGCGGCAGGCCCGGCGGACGTGGGAGCCTGATCCCATCGAGGCTGCCATCCAAGCACAACTCGGGGGGGCCGATGGAATCACCGTCCACCTCCGGGAAGACCGACGGCACATTCAGGACCACGATCTTGAGCGGCTGGTCGATACCGTGGATGTCGGGCTGAACCTCGAAATGGCCGCCACCGACGCCATGGTGCAGATTGCGCTGGCCACCAAGCCGCAGATGGTCATGCTGGTTCCCGAGGGCCGGGAGGAAATCACCACGGAAGGAGGGCTGGATGTCCTTGGGCAATTCGACGCCCTCCAACGAACCGTCGGCACCTTGCGCGACCATGGCCTTCCCGTCAGCGCATTCATTGATGCCGAACCCCAGCAGATCACAGCTGCCTCCCGCTGTGGATTCGAAGTGTGCGAAGTCCATACGGGGCCCTACGCCCATGCGTTTCACGATCATGAGGGAGCCATGGACCACCCCGCAGTGCACGATGCTCTCGAGCGAGTTCTTGAGGCGGGTGACGCGATTCAGAGTCAGGGCATGCGATTCAATGCCGGCCACGCCCTGACCATATGGAATGTTCCTGCGATTGCTGCACTGCCTGGACTTCAGGAACTTCACATCGGCCACAGCATCATCAGTCGATCCATCTTCACCGGCCTCAGAACTGCAGTCGCGGATCTGAAGGCTGTCATCGATACCGCGGCCAAGGAACTCCATGCAGATGTCTGACCCGACACCAACCTCAGCTGAAATCGGCCAGGAAGCCACCGAAAGCATCGGACTGCCGTATCGCATCGCGGTGCTCTGCTACCTGCGTGATGCTCAAGGCCGCCTCCTGATGCTGCACCGATCGAAGGCTCCAAACCAAGGTCGCTACTCACCCATCGGCGGGAAACTTGAAGTCGGCGAAGGCGAAGGCCCGCACGAATGTGCTCAACGGGAAATTCAGGAAGAAGCCGGACTGGACATCGCCACCGAAGACATTGAATTCATCGGCATGGTGTCGGAAAAAGGATACGAGGACGCAGGCCACTGGCTGCTGTTCTGCTTTGATGTCACCCGGGTCATCAGCCACGATGAACTGCCGACCTACGAATTTGAAGAAGGCATCCTCGAGTGGGTCGAACCCGACGACATCGAATCGCTGAACATTCCGGAAACCGATCGGCAGGTTCTGTGGCCACTGGTTCGCGAACGCAAACCTGGCGGCATCTTTACAGTGCACATCGACTGCTCTACTGATCCGATGACCTGGACCATCCACGCCTCAGGCAGTTGACCACCCGGCAAGTTCAGCCACCGACTCGACCAATGCAACCACCGCATCCTCCGTCGGCGCCTCGGCAATGATCCTGGCGATGGGCTCGGTATTGCTTGCTCGAACATGAACCCAGGCATCCTCGAAATCGAGACGCACGCCATCAGTATCGTTCACGGATGCCTCCGGCCACTGGCCAAGCACGCGATCAAGTACCGCTGCAACAGCATCCGCCCCGCCACTGCCCGGCAATGCGTACTTGGACTTGACCATTGCATATGACGGCAAGGCGTCGACCATGGCTGACAGCGGCTGCCCGGACTCGGCCATGGAAGCCAGCACCATCGCCATCGCTCCAAGACTGTCCCGGATGTAGCAGACGCCCGGCAGAATCACGCCGCCGTTGCCTTCACCGCCCAGCAATGCAGCATCCGAACGTATTGCTTCCACGACATTCGCCTCGCCAACTGCGGTTCGAATCACCTTCCCACCGTGCACCTCGACCAAATCATCAATCATTCGGCTTGTTGAAAGATTGGCTGCGATGGTCCCTCCACCGTTGCTGCGAAGCATCCAATCCGCGACCAGAGCAAGTGTGTATTCCTCTCCGATGTACCGGCCCGTCTCATCC
>JAQWRC010000138.1 GCA_029243925.1 Phycisphaerales bacterium | reverse complement strand
CGATGAGATGTCGCATACCGTCATCTTCATCCCATGCCGCAACAGAGGCACCGTGAATCGCGCCGTGCCTGGCCCGATCTCCAGCCCTTCACCACTCCAGTCGGCGGTCAATTTCGAAACGATCCGCTGCTGCGTCTCGTTGGTAAACACGCCG
Organism: Phycisphaerales bacterium; assembly: GCA_029243925.1. Classification (GTDB taxonomy): domain Bacteria; phylum Planctomycetota; class Phycisphaerae; order Phycisphaerales; family SM1A02; genus SP202. Next base: position 2,143 of record JAQWRC010000138.1, on the reverse strand, counting down.
GCGGGACTGACCCATCGTTGAGCATCGTAGATCGTGCTGTCGGCATCGTAGAACCCTGGATTGGCATCTTCCCGAATACTCATGCGACAGTCTCCTCATAGATGACGCGGTGAACGTCGGCAATTGTCGACGCTTGAAACGTGGACTCGGCAAATCGGCGTGCGGATGCGCCTGCTGTACGACGAAGATCAGCATCAAGGACGAACTCCACAAGTCCTTCGGCGATCGAATGTGCTGAATGGGGATCGACCAATCGGCCCCGATCTTCATCAAGCACTTCCGACATCCCGCCGACATTCGAAACGACCGTTGGTCTGCCTGTGGCCATGGCTTCAAGTACCACCATGAAATAGTCCGAGGGACCGTAGGAATCCTTGAATGGAGCGACGAGTACATCGCAAGCACGCATCAGTCCGGGCATGTTATCCACGATACCACGCTGAATCACCCGGTCCTCGATGTCAAGACTGGCCATCAAATCTCGCAGTGCCTGCAAGGCTGCATCACTGGATGTACGCGGCAACTCTGTCGTCATGATCAATCGTGCATCCGGAGCGCGTTCAAGAAGCATCGCAAATGCCTCTAGTACACCAGTAAGATTCTTTTGTTCCGTTGCATTGCCCACGAAGAGCACCACTGGCTCATTGCCGCTGATACCCAGGCTGGCACGCACTTCATCACGATCTTCGCCATCCTTGAACCGATCCAGATCAACTGGAGGCGGAACCGTCCGGACGCCCTCCAAACCCCATGCGTGCATTGAATTCGCCACGTTCTGGCTCATCGCCAGCAGTCCATCAAGACGTCCTGCAGCTCGACGCAGTACACGCCGGATGAATGGGCGGTTGTACCGGCTCCCTTCCTTGGGGATTGGGCAATACAGCGTGTGCAGGCATGGCAGCTTTGTCTTTCGCTGAACCTGCTTGGAAGCCAAAAAGTAGTCAGGGAAACCTGAGTGATTGTGGATGATGTCAAAGTCATCCCTTCGTGGAGAAGCCCATTTCGCCGCTCCACGGATGAAATCCAGGCCAAACCGCACCGTTCCAGGATCTGCAGATTCAAACAGCGAAACGACCTCCAGACCAGGTTGAATTTGACCCCTCCCGCCAGGGTCCTTTACATAGCCTAGGATTGTAACTGTGTCTCCGGCAAGGGCTTGCGCTCTTGCAAGTCCCAGGACTGCGGTAGAATAGCCACCAATAATGGTGTCACCACCAAAGTAGGGGAACTGAGGAATAACATGCAGGATCCGCATCGGCTCACTCACCAATAAAGGTCACGACTGAAGTCTATCGGTCCCATTGGAGCGATGCTGAGTCTGAACCACAAGATTCAATACCCCGCCGGGCTGCACTTGGTGCTGGATGCTGACCGATTACATGTGAGCCAGTGGACTATTTACGATTGAGAATGCACATCGCCCTGCATGAGACTCACACTCTGATGCCAGATGGACATTGCTTCTGAAACAGGTCGGAAATCAGGTCATGTCAGATGAAACGCCCAACTCATTCAAGGTCGTCATTCTGAACCAGTATTTTGCTCCGGACGTGGCATCCACGGGTCACCTCCTTTTCGAACTGGCCAGTGATCTGGCCAACGGTGGTGCACAGGTTCAGGTCATCACCTGCCGACCCTCATACGGACCGCCGGAATCCTGGCAACCATGCCCCCGCCATGAAGTTACACCAGAGGGCGTTCGTATCTTTCGAATGTGGACGACCCGGTTCAGCAAGGACAATCTGCTTGGTCGACTCATCAACTCGATCACCTTCCTGCTTCCATTGTTCTTGCGCGTCACCATCCGAAGGCAGCGCGGCGAAATTTTCCTGTACACAACCAACCCACCGTATCTGGGCATCGTCGGCACCATCGTCAGTTTGTTCCGACGTCATGCCTACGTGCTCCTCCTTCACGATGCCTATCCGCAGCTTGCCGTCTGGGTCGGCAAATTTCGAAAAGGCGGAATTATTGATCGTGTCTGGCACCGGCTCAACAGGTTCATGTATCGCCGGGCAAAGCAGACCATCGTGCTCTGCGAAGCGGCAAAGGAACTGGTGTGTGAAACCTATGGCATCAACCCGGATCAAGTGCACGTGATACCCAACTGGGCCGACGGTGAGTTTCTCCATCCCATTGAAAA
>JAQWRC010000135.1 GCA_029243925.1 Phycisphaerales bacterium | reverse complement strand
CAGCCCAGTTTCTTCTCCTCTGCAGGAGAAAGCAGTGGGGTCCGATTGATCTGCTTGAGGTATAGCTCAAGGTCTCTGTCTGATGTACGTCGTGCCATGCGTCGCCCTTCACTCGGTTGGCTGTGCTTCTGCATCCCGGGTCCTTGATCAAGTACCCCACGAGGGGCTTGCTCAGGCAGTTGGTCGGGAGTTGAGACCACAGCATTCCAGTTGTCACGGGCGGCGTACCACCCTCTCTACCCATCCAACCATCCGCGTGACTGCCCCCGATGGTTGCAAGGGAGTGTGAAACTTCGTTCACTTTTTCCCAAGGTCGAGCTTGACCCTGGGAAAATGACGTTCCGAAGCCCGCAACTGCATCGGTTCAGCCTGAGCCCGTCTTCGTGGCGGGCAAGCGTCTTTACTGGTCTGGAGCAGTATTGGGTGGTGTGTTGCTGGAACATATGGAGCAAACCGACGTCGCGAAGTCCGGAAACGTCCCATGTGTCAATCTGGGGGGTTTGGCGGCGGTGCTTCCATCTTGTCGCCTCAGGGGCCTACCATCAGGGCATGATGGATGATGTGACAGACTTTCTTGCTTCATGGCCTCGCGAGCCGGGGCAATTTCAGGTTCGAGCAGTGACTGCTGCCGATGGCCGGCAACTGCTGCAGGTTCGGATCGATATGGGGGTGGTGCAGATGGAGGCCCATGGCCGACCAGATGGGCTCCCCTCGGTTCTGGAGCGGCTGGAAGCAGATCAACAGGCCGCCACAGTTCTGGATGCAGCGACCTGTCGCGCACTGCGTGACGAGGCGGTGATGGTGCATCATCGTTATGTCGCGATGTTCAACCTGAAGCAATTTGATGCCGTGGTCCGTGATGTCCGCCACAATCTCCGCATTCTTGATCTGTGTTCGCGGTGTGCGGAGATGGAGCGAGACCGCAATGCGATGGAGCATCTTCGGCCACAGATCCTGACGATGGGCGTCCGGGCGGACGCAGAGGCGGCCATGGCGGGCAATCAGCCGCGACTGGCCATGGAGGCTATTGATCGGGGGCTCGCCGAACTGACTGTGATACTCGGCCCCCAGGGTCTTGAGAAGAGCAATGAGGTTCAACTGCTTCGCGGCATGCGTGATCTGCTTGTTCCAAAGCTCCCCTCTTCGCAACATGTCGAGTTGGAGGAGCGTCTCACTGCGGCGTTGGACGCGGAGAATTACGAGCTTGCGGCCATACTGCGTGACGAACTTCGTTTGATGGCGGCGGCAAAACGGTCTGCGGAACGTGGACCTGACGGCTGACCTATGATGTGGGGATGAGCACCGCAACCGATCTTCGTAAAACACCTTTCTACAAATCACACGTCGAGCATGGCGCCAAACTGGTTGACTATGCCGGGTGGTCCATGCCGCTGTTGTACACCTCGATTCACGAGGAGCACCGTCAAGTTCGTGCGGCTGGTGGCCTATTTGATGTGTCGCACATGGGTCGATTTACGTTCAAAGGCAAGGATGCTGGCCGATTTCTTGACCATGTCTGCACGCGTCGCATTGCGTCCATGCAGGAAGGGCAGGTTCGCTACTCGATCGTGTGCAATGAGCGTGGAGGATGCCGTGATGATGTGCTCGTCTACAAGCATGCTGACTCCGAATATTCCATGGTCTGCAATGCCGCAAACCGGGAGAAGCTCATTGAGCACTTTGCCGAAGTCAAAGGCGACTTCGTGTATCGCTTTGCAGATGTGACAGAAAAAACGGCAATGGTCGCTCTGCAGGGGCCGAAGGTCATGGATGTGATCGCCGGATTCTCCAAGGAAATTCCAACGTTGAAGCGGTACCGCTTCACCGAGAAGAGTTTGTTCATTGCGAAGTTTCTCGTTTCCAGAACGGGGTACTCCGGCGAGGATGGAGTCGAGGTCATTCTGCCCGCCTCGATGGCGGGCAAAGCGGTTGAGATGATTCTCAAGAACATGGAGGACGGAGCCATCAAGCCCTGTGGTCTTGCGGCCCGCGACTCGCTTCGACTTGAAGCGGGCATGGCACTCTATGGACATGAAATTTCTGAAGACATCGACCCGCTGACGGCATGTCTGGACTTCGCCGTTGCGCTCGACAAGGGAGAAGGCGATGATGACGGGGAAGGGTTCATCGGGCAGGATGCGCTGAAGGAGATTGCTGCATCGGGCCCACCCCAGACCTTGATCGGCCTGCGACTTGATGGGCGGCGGGCGGCCCGGCAGGGCGCCGCGGTGCACGATGGTGATCGAGCCGTCGGAACAGTGACGAGTGGTTGCTTGAGCCCGACGCTTGATGCATCGATCGCCATGGCCATCGTGGATCGTGATGTCGCTGATGCAGGGCGTGCGTTGTCCGTCGATCTGGGTCGTGCTGTGGACAACGCTGTCGTAACGGCGTTGCCGTTCTACTCGATCTAGTTCGAGGAATCGTCCGGCTTGGCTTGTCGTTCCAACTTCTTGACTCTCTTGAAGAGGGCGTGGAGTTGTGTTGATGCCAACATATTTCGCCTTGCGGTATCCGCATCGATTGCCGGTGCGCCACCAACGGTGGTGCCGGCATCGATATCCCCGGCAATACCTGATTGGGCCAGTGCCTGTACGCCATCACCGATGGTGATATGCCCCGACACGCCGGTTTGCCCTCCGAAGACGACGTAGTTGCCCACGTGTACCGAACCGGCGATGCCAACCAGCGAGACCAGCAGACAATGTTCGCCCAGCGTGGTTCCGTGCCCGATGGAGATCAGATCTGCAAGTTTGGTCCCTTTGCCGATGCGAGTCGTACCCATGGTGGCCCGCTCGATGGCGCATGCGCCGCCAATTTCGACATCGTCTTCGATAACGACATTTCCGGCTTGAGGGATCTTGTGGTGTGCCCCGGCATGTGTTGCATAGCCGAATCCATCCTGCCCGATCACGCTATTGCCGTGGATTGTCACTCGGTTGCCCAGTGTGCACCCTTCGTAGACGGTGACATTCGGATAGAGGATGCAGTCATCTCCAACGGTGACATTTTCACACAGGACAACTCCTGGGTAGATGTGCGATCGTGCTCCAATGCAAACGCCGCGTTCGACCGTGGCGAGTGGGTGTACTCGAGTCTCTTCGCCAATAACTGCTTCGGGGTGCACTGCGGCCTGTGCGCTGACATGGTCCGGATTGGCTCCCAATGGTTCCGGATGAGTTCGAAATCCATGCAGTTCGATCATCGCATTGCGGAATGCGAAGTAGGGGTCGTCACACACGAGCCGGGTCAGATGTTCAGGGCAGGGCTCGTCCAGTGAGATGAGAACGGCGGCTGCGGAGGTGGATTTGAGGTATCGAGCGTATCGTTTGTTGGCAAGAAAGGTGATGTCATCTGAGCCGGCCTCTTCAATAGAGGCGCAGGAAGAGACTGCTCTGGAGCCGTCACCGTGGACGGTGGCTCCGAGACATTCAGCGAGTTGGTCGAGGGTCATTGACATGCAGGACGTGCGGAACCTATCCGCCGTCTCCCCGGGGGTCAATCAGACCCCTCTTGATGCAGCAAAATCGGGGTCAAGGTATCCTCCCTGCAGTTCTATGAGAGTCTCTCTCCTCATTATTCTGGCCCTGTACTGGATCGTGGCGTTCTCACCGGGACCCACGGTGGCATCTGCAGCGTTGTCCGAAGCGACTGCTCTGCAAGATGAGCACCTTGCGGACCGCCCGATCTCATCGATTCGATTCGAGGGGCTTGAGGATGTGCCGGAGCAGAAGGTGTGGAACAACATACGGTCCTCGGTCGGCAACGCGTATGACCCGCAGACTGCACGAGGCGATGTCTCCCGATTGAATCGCCTTGGCAGTTTCCAGAGTATCGATGTGGAATCGACTCTTGAAAAAGATGGCACGATCTCTCTTGTCTACGTATTTAAGGAACAGCAGCGGTTGGCCGAGGTTCAAGTTGTTGGCAACAGGGCGCTGAGCGACCAGGCGCTACTTGGACCGGCCGGAGTTGGCCGAGGCGTGGCAAGAGATGACTTTCTCATCGAACGCAGCATCCGCGAGATGAAGGACTTGTATGCCAAGCGCGGCTACTACCTCACCGAGGTATCCGTAGACGCCCAGCAACTCGAGGAGAATGACATTCTGATCTTCGAGGTCATCGAAGGCCCGCGTGTGCGTGTGTACTCGATCGAGTTCGACGGCAATATGTCGATCCCCGACAAACGGTTGCACTCCGAGATCAAGACCAGAACCTGGTTCCCCTTCTTTCGACGTGGCGAACTTGATACGGAAATGCTTTCGAGTGACGTGACGACAATTGACACGTATTACAAGGACCGTGGTTATCTCGATGTGCGTGTGGACCATGATGTCGAGCTCAGTTCGGATCAGCGTGAGGCAAAGGTCATCTTCCTGATTCAGGAAGGCCGCGAGTTCACAGTGGGGCGGGTTACGGCATCATCGATGTACATGGATGAGCCTCTGGCCGTTTTTTCCTCTGAGCAGCTTGAATCACTCATGGAGTTGAAGATCGGTGATCGATTCCAGACCGACATCCTTCGTCGTTCCGTTGCGGAGTTGGAAGCGGCATACGGCACGCTCGGCTACCTGGATGCCAGGGTGGACCTCCAGCCGATCCATGGCGCATCTGATGGCCAGGTGGATGTCAATATCGCGGTCAGTGAAGGGGCGATTGCCAATGTCGGGCTGATCAAGATCAACGGAAACTTCCTGACGAAGGACAAGGTTATTCGGAGGCACATCAAGTTGCAGTCAGGTCGGCGTTATGACGCAACTGAGCTGGAGCTCTCCAAACTTCGCATTCAGCAGACGCAACTGTTCAACGAGGTGAAGATCACGCCGCAGCAGGAGGATCCGGATCATCCCGGGCAGCGGGATGTCCTGGTCGAGGTAGAGGAAAAGAATACGGGATCATTCAACTTCGGCGTTGGATTTGGTTCTGACTCGGGTGTGCTTGGGAGCATCTCTCTGGTGCAGAACAACTTTGACATTGCGGATTTTCCCGAGACGTTCGGCGAACTCTACAAGGGCCGTGCATTCCGCGGAGCAGGGCAGAAATTTTCAATGAACTTCCAGCCGGGCGATGAGATTTTCGCCTACGACGTGAATCTGACTGAGCCGAACATCTTTGAAACCGTCTATTCATTGGGCGAATCGGCCGGCTACTACCAGCGCTACTACGACAGTTACCGTGAGGAAAAAATGTTTACCTCCACATCACTTTCTCGGCGATTCGGGGACATCTGGAGCGGGTCCCTCGGACTTGGGTATGCCCATGTAAGACTTGGTGATTTTGAATACAACACCCCGGTTGAGATTCGTAATGATCGTGGCCCAGACAACCTCTGGAGCACGACGTTGGCGATGCAGCGGACAACCATCACCAGGTTGTCCCGTCCAGGGAGCGGAAGTCGTCTGGTGCTGGACTACACGAACTATGGCGCTTTGCTCGGGGATGTGGAGTTCAACCGAGCTCGGGTGGACTACACCACGTACTTGACCATCAATCGCGACTTTCTTGGTCGTACCTCAACACTCCGCCTCGATGGCCAGGTGGGCTGGATCTTCAGCGGCGAAGCTCCGACGTTTGAGCGGTTCTACCTTGGCGGTCGGACCCTACGTGGGTTTGAGTTCCGTGATGTCAGCCCCAAGGGCACGCCAGCCTTGCCGGGCGGAGCGACCGATGTTCCCATCGGTGGCGATTTCATGGCCTTCCTTGGAGCCCAGTATCAGTTCCCGCTGCTGATGACCCTCCTGGATGGCGTAGTATTCATTGATTCAGGTACCGTGAACGACGATTTTAACTTTGATGAGTATCGAGTCGCGGTCGGGATTGGCATTCGTCTCTATATTCCGCAGTTGGGTCCTACCCCAATGGCCTTCGACTTTGCATTTCCGCTCGCGAAGCAGGAAAATGACAGGACAGAGGTCTTTAGCTTCTCAGCGGAGCTGCCTTTCTGAGGGATTGGATCATTAGCGATCAACTCGCCTTACATCTGGAAGTTGCACCATGACAAAGTTTTTGCAGCACAATGCACTGTCACTCGTCTTCGTAGTGATCCTCGTGTCATTTGCCACAAGTTGGAAAGCAGATGCCGAACGGTACGCTGCGATGAGCCCAACCGTCGTCGCCACAGTCAACCTTTCCACAGTCATGAATGGCTTGTCGGAACGCGCAGATCTTTCCGCGGAGCTCGCCGCGAAGGTTCAGGTGATCCAGGCTGAGGACAAGCGTCGGACTGAAGAGCTTCAGGCACGTGCGATGGAGCTCAACGATGTCGTGGCTCCCGAGCGTCTTGCAGCATTGCAGGATGAGCTGGACCTTCTTCTGCTTCAACGAGGAGCATGGCAGCAGTTCTCGCAGCAGGAGATCGATATCGACCGGTCTTTGATGTTGGAGGGCATCTTCCAAAGCATGAAGGAGTCCGCTCTTGAACTCGCTGAGATCGAAGGCATTGATCTCATCCTGATCGAGACCTCGGAGGATGACATTCAGATTGCGCCGGATGCTCGCGTCAGCAGAGAACAGCAGGTTGCAGAGCAGATTTCATCACGTCGAGTCCTTTGGCGTGAGCAGGCAATCGACATCAGTGATGAATTGATCATTCGCATGAACAACGACTACGCCGCTTCGACGGGTGGTCGTTGAACCCAATCACGTATCTCAGTGCGTTCTGGAGCTTTGAATTATGAAACCACACTCTTCCCGCCCTCGCATTCTTCTGTTGGCAGCCGGCTTATTGGCCGGCGCAGTCTTTCTCGTTGGCGTGCAGGCTGCAGCGATGCACGCCATGCCACTGTTGTCGCCCTCTGTCGTCGCGACCGTCGATCTTGAAAAGACCTTCAACGGGCTGGAGGAGTGGTCGCAGGCGCAGGCGAATGAGGCCGATCGTGTCGCGAAGATGCAGGAGGAAGTGGATCGCCGGCAGGAGACCATTTCATTGATGGAGGCGGATCTTGAAGACTACCCCAGTGGAAGTGACAAGTACAAAGAGGCCGTCAAGAAGTACACCTTGGAAGCGCTTGAGCTCCAAGGGTATGTGCAGTTCCAGCAGAGCCGCCAGGAAGGCCGGAGCCAGGGTGTGATTTTCGAGCTCTATGAGAAGATCAAGATCGCGGCTCAGCAACTTGCTGATGAACATGGTTACGACATCATCCTTGTCAATGATTCCGTTGTCGCGATTCCCGAAGCGACGGAAAATGTGATTCGTGAGATTTCCAGCCGGCGTGTGCTCTTTGCACGTGAGCAGATGGACATCACGGATCAGTTGATCCAGTCCATGAACACGGAACATCAGGCGGCGACTGCGTCGCAGTGACCACCATGGGGTCCACCACCCAATCTGAATCGGATACCCCGGGCACGGTTACGACCGGCGAGCTCGCTGCTCTTCTGGGCGCGGAACTGCTCGGCCCCGACCATCTTGAACTCAAGGGCGTCGAATCGCTTGAAGCCGCTGGGCCTCAGGACTTGACGTTCATCAGCAGTCCTGCATTTGCCAAAGGCTGGGGCGGCTCAGCCGCAGGAGCGGCGATCGTGACTCGCGGCATTAAAGTGCCGGATCACGATGTCGCGGCCCGGGCACTGCTGCTCGTCGACGATGCCGAGCATGCCATCATCGATGTGCTTGAGCATGTGGCTCCAGCCGCACCAGTCCCACCGGTTGGCATCGATGCCACCGCATCCATTGATGCGTCTGCAACGATTGGAGCAGAGGCGTGCATTGGGCCACATGTGTCTGTCGGTCCACGCGCTGTCATTGGAGCACACGCCATCATCGAGTCGGGTGCACGCATCGGACATGATGCATGTATTGGCGACTCATGCTGGATTGGTGTCAATGCAGTTGTCGGGGCTCGATGTGTGCTTGGCGATCGGTGTCGTCTGCATGCGATGGTATGCCTCGGCGCAGACGGATTCGGTTATCGTCCCGCGCCGGATGGGCAGGGGCTTCGAAAGGTGCCACACGTGGGAACGGTGACGTTGGGGGCTGATGTCGAACTCGGGGCAGGCACGTGCGTGGACCGAGGCAAGTTCGGCTCAACGTCGGTTGGTGCAGGAACCAAGATCGACAACCTCGTGCAGATTGCCCACAACGTTCAAATTGGTGAGCACTGCGTGATTGCTGCGCAGGCAGGTCTGGCCGGATCGGTCGTTGTTGGTGATTGGGTGCAGATCGGAGCTCAGGCGGGGATTGCAGATCACCTTGAAATTGGCGATGGGGCCAGAGTTGGTGCTAAATCGGGTGTCATGCGAAATGTCCCGTCTGGAAGCACCGTAATGGGTATTCCAGCCGATGATGGACGAATTGTTTTGCGTCAGGTCTCCTGCATTCGTAAACTGCCTGAATTCATGGCGGCCGAAAGGTCGCGAAGTGGTCGTGAGGATGGTGCGTGAACGCACGGTCACTCGACGGGTTGGAGGCCAGGGCCATGGATCCCGACACCATTGAAAAACCCAGCACCGATGGGGTCGCGAACCCAAAGCGACCCACGTGTCAGCAGACGCTGCGTGAATCAGTCACGATCAGTGGTCGGGGGCTGATGCTTGGTGAAGAGGCCACCGTGACCATTGAACCGGCGGCGGTCGGGCACGGCATTGTATTTGAGCGAATCGACCTGGATCCTCCAGTACGGATTCCGGCGCTCATCGAGTACGCCATTGAACGCGATCGCCGTACGACATTGCAGCGGGAGGGCGCAAGTGTGGAAACGGTTGAGCATTGCCTGTCTGCCCTGTCAGGGCTTGGGATCGACAATGCACTGCTTCGAGTCACTGGGCCAGAACTTCCTCTTGGCGATGGTTCGGCACTTCCCTGGCTTGAGCCGCTGCAGGCTGTTGGTCTTCAAGAGCAGGACGCTGAACGCAATCTATTGAAGGTGCACCGCCCGATCGTGATAGAAGAAAATGGCGCGATGATTGCAGCCTTCCCCTGTGAACACCGTACGACGCAGTTGTTGTATGAGCTGGATTACGGGAGCAAGTCAGATCGGATTGATTCACAGGCATTTGGTTTCTCACTCGGGGACGATGATTACGCCACGGCGCTGGCCTCTGCCCGGACGTACAGTTTGGAAGAGGAAGCGCAGTCGCTCTGGGATCAGGGACTGTGCAGGCATCTGACGCCTCGAGACGCGCTGGTGATTGGCCCCGATGGCCCGATAGACAATGCGTTTCGGTTTCAAAATGAGCCGGTGCGTCACAAGGTGCTCGACATGCTTGGCGATTTGTACCTTGCTGGCGGAGAGATACAAGGTCGATTCGTTGCTTCACGCAGTGGGCATACGCTGAATCGTCGGATCTGCCAGCGCATCATCGAACAGCAGCATGAGTTGCAGGCCGATGAGTCGCTGGAAGGTCGAGCGGCAATGGACATTCGCCGAATTCAGCGGATCATGCCACACCGGTATCCCATGTTGCTTGTTGATCGTGTTCTTGAGATCGATGGCGACAAGCGGGCCGTCGGCGTGAAGAATGTCTCGATCAATGAGCCGTTCTTCGAGGGCCATTATCCCGATACTCCAATCATGCCGGGTGTACTGTTGGTGGAAGCCATGGCGCAGCTTGGCGGCCTCCTGCTGAGCCAGAAACTTGAGCACACGGGCAAGATTGCCGTCCTACTGAGTCTCGATCGCGTCAAACTTCGTCACCCCGTGACTCCTGGCGACCAGGTGGTTCTGGAGGCCGAGACCATTCGGGCAAGTTCACGGACGGCTTCCATCCGTGGAACAGCAACCGTAGCTGGCCGACTTGCCGCTGAAGCGAATATTCGATTCATGATGGTGGATGCTGAGCAGACTTGACGATGCATCACGAAAGACCAACCCCATGACCATTCATCCGACCGCCATCGTCGACTCGACGTCCCAGATTGATCCATCCGCCCGGATCGGCCCCTATTGCGTGATCGGGCCGAATGTGATCATCGGTGCTGAAACCGATTTGCGACACCATGTTTCGATTCCCAGAGATGTCACCGTCGGTGAACGCAACGTGCTGCATCCGTTCTCTGTTGTTGGCGGAGATCCCCAGGACCGCAAGTACCAAGGCGAAGGCACGACATGCGTGCTTGGCAATGGGAATGATGTCCGTGAGCACGTCACCATTCATCGCGGAACGGAAAATGGCGGTGGCGTCACGCGCATTGGTGACAGCAATCTGTTGATGGTGGGGTGCCACGTCGCCCATGATTGCCATATTGGCGATGAAATCGTGATTGCCAATCAGGTCATGCTTGCAGGTCATGTCATCATTGAGGATCACGCGAGTATTGGTGGAGGGGCCGGAGTGCATCACTTCACGACGATCGGATGCAGTGCATTTGTCGGTGGGCTTGCCCGAGTATCCAGAGACGTCCCGCCCTATACGATTGTTGAAGGACATCCATCCGAAGTCCGCGCTCTTAACGTCATTGGCCTGTCACGCCGCGGTTTCAGTGCGGATGACATTGATGCCATGAAGGATGCATTCAAGCGAATTTTCCGCGGAAGCAGCAATGTCTCGGGGCATGTCGAGGATTTGCGAACTGAATATTCGCACGTCAGGGCTGTGCAGACGTTGTGTGATGCGATTACGGCTTCGTCAAGCGGCACGCACGGGCGAGCACTTGAAGCGCAACGGACAGATGACAAGTGGACGGGGACGGTTGGGGCAGGGCACTGATCTTCAGTGAAGCTCAGCCCAGATCTTCTTCTTCGTCTTCTTCTTCATCTTCACGGTCGTCATCTTCGTCCTCATCGTCCCGCTCATCATCTTCCTCATGGTCGTCATCGAGATCATCGGTCTCATCATCGCCTTCGAGGTCGGAGTAATAGTCGTCTTCGTCCTCAATAGGGCCTGCGACCAGGAGCGGCATCCGCTCCAGTGCATGCATTGTGACTACCGTAGTTGGCATCGTTTTTTCAGTCAGGGTGAGCATCGACCTGCACCATTCAAATACAAAGTGTTCTTACTGCGAAGTCATCTCTGGCAAAGGGATCATTTCAATTCCGGTGTCCGTCTCCAGAATCAGCGTTGCTCCCAGGGAGCGTGCTGCGCGGATTCTACTCGTGAGTGGATAAAGATCAAAGAGATCGATCAATCTGCCCCGAGTATCGAGCATGTGCACCCGGTACAAGTGCTGCCGCCCCGCAGGGCGTGTTCCCCCAGCTTGTGGCGCGTACGTAACTGATTGCAGGTAGGAAAGCAGCAGCAAGCGATCGCCCGATGGGGTCAGTTGCTCATGCTGGATCTGTCCAGGCAGACTGTCGGCCCCGATCAAGTTCCCTTGAGGATCATGAATCGTGACAATGGAGTCCTTGAGAGTTCGTATGCCTTCAGGCGTCGTGGTGATGGCCCGGATCGAACCGGTGGAGCGATACCGCGGTTCAGCAAGGGGCCCATTGAGGCGCCCATCTACGAGCGAGAGCGTCACCAGACGGTCAGCCGCATCAAGTACCACAATGGCTTCGCCAGTTGCCCACCCCTTTCGGCTTGATTGCAACTGCGGTGACGTATTCATCCAGAGAGGGGAGCGGTCGGGCCATGGCACCATCGCGATTCCCTCGCTGCCGCCAAACAGAAGGTCGTTCAGTGGGGAGCGGGCGATCCATTGTGCATGGCCAATGGCATCCGGCCATTCAATGCGGTGCATGTCCGCCGTGCTGGAGTCGACATGGTAGGCAACAGGATTGGCGTTGCTGACGGCAAGGGCATTGGGGGCATCGAGCCGGGGTCCGACGGCGACGAACCCGCCTGGCCATGCTTCGAGATCATGCACGACACGAAGTGGCAGCGTGGCGGGGGTGACTGTCATGTCGCTTCCCCAGCCATTGATGATGAGCACGGAGCCATCGCGGCGTGCAAGTGCGGCCATGTCGTCATTGGCAATGGCCAACAACTCGTTCAAGTCAATCATTCGGCCGTCAGGCGTCATGGGTGGAAGTCCGGGTTGAGAGCGGACAGGTGTGCCGAACGATGCTTCCAGGTCATGAATCGCATCGATGGTGTCGCCCGTACTCGAGTTGATCATGCGAAGTTCCAGCCTTCTGCCTTCATGGGCAAGAAGCAACGTGACTCGAGTTGAGTTTGACTGCAGCAAGCTTGCAAATACCGCTTCGCATGGTTGTGACCAGTCCACTTCGAAACTGTCTGCATTGATTGCTTGAAGCATGCCTTCCGACAACATCAGAACAGGTCCCTGTTGCAACTGCGCAATGGAGCCGGGGTGGGGAGGGATCAGTTGCCCGTTGTAGTGCACCGGAGCTGATGCCGGTTGGGCCATATGTTGCCGCTGAGGACCACCTGAGAAATCATGATCCGCATCAAGGAGCTCGATATCTGCGTGTCGACAGCGCCAGCCTTCAAGCAGAGCGTGTGCTGCAGAGGAGCGTTTCAGGCTCACGAGCCGATCGATTGTTCCGGGTAGAGAGCGAGCGAGCCGATCGACATCATTGTTCTGGCGGAGGTTGGAGCGAGCCGCCGCAAGTTCGATGTTGATTGGGGCGTCTTCCTCGGCCTCGAACCAGGTCAGAGGCACGGAACGACTCTGGTCCATGGTAGACAGGCGCTGCCGGGCCCACGTTGAGCCACGGGCATGGATGTCGTTTTCAACATGCCATGCGTTGGCCAGTGCATCCTGATTCAAGATGTGGATCCATTGCGTGATCGCCTGATCGGGGTTGAGTTCACGAACCCGATCGGCCAACGCCAGTTCAACCTCAAGATGCTGCTCGGGCGTCGCGGCGGCACGCCGCATCAATGTCGCGATGCCGGTGCTCTGCGACGTTTCCTCAATGGATGTTGGATTCCATCTTTGCAACGAGCTCATGAGGTCGACCAGGAGTCGATTCCTGAGATCATCGTGGCGTGGGTGCTCGTCGATTCGGTCAAGCACATTGTTTCCTGACTCCACCAGCAGTTGGTCGTTGCTGCCGCGAGCAGCCAGGCTGGCCAGGTCCATGTACAAGGCGAGTCGCTCGGGACGTGCTGCAATACGTTCTTGCAATGCCTGCTCTGCTCGATCGAATGCGGTGTAGGCGTCAAGACGAGTCGGGGAGGCCACGAGCAGTTGTGTTCCCGTCAGCAGCACGTTGCCTGTTTCCGTGATCTGCAGAGTCTTGGTGACATCGCCGGACTCCGTATCAATTTGAATGATGCGATCCGAAAGAGGTACGACGAGGGAATTGTGCAGCAGTTGAATGCGTCCGGTCGGCATGGCCTCGCCACTGGTCGAGGACCAAGGGTGTGTCCACAGCGGAGTGTGAAGATTGTTGGCATCGAAGGCGCGCAGATCTGTTCCGACCGCATAGATGCGTTGCCCGTCGCCAAGCAGGTACAAGGGATTGTTCAGGCCATCAGATTGGGCCATAGCATGGCGATCGAGCACGGCACCGGTATTCAGATCAAAGACGATCAGTGATCGATTGTCCGGCGCGTGCACCAGCACGCCATCGGGAACTCGATGGGAGCTGAGTCCAGTGAAGGGCCTTGCGCGTAGATTCTGCTCATTTTCCTCTGGAGTATTCAGTCGTTGAAGCCAGCGGAGATCGCCATCATCGGCATCGACCAGAGCGATGGCACCGGCCTTGGATCGAACCAGAATGGCATCGTCGATTGGTTCAGGTCTGGCAACCGGGTGCTGAATGGTGTTTCGGGTGCGCTGTCCGGAAGATGCGATCCAGGAGGTCCATTTCACGTGTCCGCCCAGAAGGTCGATGGCAACGAGCGACTCACTGGCGACTTGCTGTGGGCTGATGCGGCGAGCCAGAACATAGACCGTTCCTTCATGCAGGACGGGCGGGCTGCACGCAAAGAGTCCATCGGAGTCATCGATGTCCGGATGCCCGTCAAGTACGACGGACCAACGAAGTCGTCCGGTGCGTCCATTGAAGCAGAGCAGCGCGCCATCACCCGAGCGAGCATTGCCATAATCGATGCCGCTGATCGTGACCAGAAATCTCCCATCGGAATCGATGTCGTTCATGTTCCGTGGCCGCAGATTCGGTGTTAGCGCTATGTCCTGTGACCGACGTGCGTACCGCCACTGCTCCTGACCGGTGAGGGCATCGAAGGCAATCACATGCTGGCCGAGATTCAGGAAGATCTGATCATCGGCGATCAAAGGTGTCGCCGTTGTGAACCAGCCGCTCTCCCTCTGATCCTGCACGAGTTGCCGAGTCGACTCCGTCATCCGCAGCAACCCGCCATGTTGCTGGGCCAGCAGTCCATCTTCGAGCGGCACAGACCAGATCGAGAGTTCAACAAGCGACTCCATGTCGGCGGGCTCGCCGATCTGGTGAATGGCGTCGAATGTTCGTGCTGGTTCAATGAAGGACCAGCGATCCGCCGTTTCGATCGAGTCAAGGCCAGCGGGTCCGAGTTCCTCAAGCGCCTCAAGTGCCTCCTCACGGGCGGTGTGTTCACCGGAAGCAGTTGCGGCCAGGGCAATGCCCAACCAAGCCGTGGCACGTGACGCATCATCGGCGTCTGGGTGATTGAGGGTGTTCCGCAGGAGGTTGCTGCCACTGTTGAAGAAGCCGGATTCAACCTGTCGGTGGCCAAGTTGCAGTGCTGCAGACAGTCCAACCCGAGTCAGCGGCCACCGCTTGAAGACGACGTCAAGTGTTCCGGCTTGAAATGCAGCCATCGCTTCATCCTGCACATGCGCCTTCCATGCTTCAAGCAGCAAAGGATTTGCTTGCAGTCGCTGCAGAATGATGGATCGCACGCCTAGAAATCGCGTATCTGGCAGCTGAGTCGGTACAACCTGTCCTCCTGAGCGGTCAAGCATTTTCTGCAACTCTGCAGCAGCCTCAGGAAGGCTCGTCTGTTCCAACTTCTGGGTATTGAGCAGCCCTCGTACGGCTGATGCGGATTCATCGACGTAGACAGGGTTGCTCTGGGCTGCTGCGGACGCAGTAAGCACGAGTGTGCTGAGGGCGATTCGGATTGGCTGGAGCAGGTGCATGGTTCTCCTGATTCTACGTT
>JAQWRC010000123.1 GCA_029243925.1 Phycisphaerales bacterium | reverse complement strand
GCGTCGGCGACGGTCATGTTTTCGTCGAGTACGTACTTCTGGGCGACGAGGGTGTTCTCCTCGAGGTACTTGCGAACCTTGCCGTCAGCCATCTTTCCGGCGATCTCATCATTCTTGCCGGTGTCCTTGGCCTCCTGCAATGCGCTTGATCTGATGGTTTCGATCTTGTCAGCAGGCACATCATCTGAATCGATCCCCAGAGGATCGTGAAACACGATGTGCTGGCACACGCCCTTGAGTGCATCTGCGGGGGCATCGCCTTCAACCTGGATAAGGCATGCTCGCTTGCCATCATGGTGGACGTAGGAACCAAAACTTCCGCCATCAAGTCGTACGCCACGGGCAAAGTTCACATTCTCGCCGGTGGTGATGCGCAGGTCATCGATGTACTTGGTCATTGCATCATCTGCAGAAACGTCCCCGGCATCCTGGGCCAGAGCGATTGACGTGATGGCATCCGTTGCTTCGATGAATGCATCCGTCTTGGCAGTGAAGTCGGTTTCAGTCTGGATCTCGACAATGGCAGCCTTGGCACCGTCGATGGTGATTCCAATGCGTCCTTCGCCGGTCGTACGTTCAGTACGCGTGTCCATCTTGCCCTTGCGCTTCTCGCGCAACCAGTTTTCAGCGGCTTCGATGTCGCCGCCATTTTCCTGAAGGGCCTTCTTGCAGTCCATCATCCCCAGACCTGTTTTCTGGCGAAGGGCCATGACATCCTTGGCGGCAATGGTGGTTGTCATTTGATTCTCCGATGCATGCATGGCATGCGTTCGAGGGTGTTCGAGTCGGGGCGTGGCCCCGGGAAATTCCAAGTAGTGTGATCAGCTCTGTTCAGCGACTTGCTCGGCCTTCGCTTCGCTTGCGGCCTCTGCCTCGGTTTCAGCCGTGGCTTCTTCACTGGCGGCGCTGAATTGGCTTCGAGATGAACGTCGTTCTGATTTCTTCTCGTCGTCGGTCAATGGCTTGTCCTGACTCGGATCGCCACGGCGAAGTTCAAGTCCGGCCTTGACGGCGTTGGAAAGCGTTCGCACGACGACATCGATGGATCGCATCTAGTCATCATTTCCCGGGATGGGAATGTCGACCATTTCCGGATTGCCGTCCGTGTCGATGAGGCCGATGGTCGGGATGCCCAGGACCTTCGCTTCTCGAAGGGCATTGGCTTCGCGAGTCGTGTCGACCACGAATACCGCACCAGGTTGCTTGGACATGTTTCTGATGCCTTGCAGGTTGCGGGTGATCTTTCGCTTTTCACGCATCAACTGCGAGGTCATTTTCTTGGAGTAGGTTTCGATCTCTCCGGATTCAACAAGGCCTTCGAGTTCGATGAGTCGCTTCAGGCGTTCACGAATGGTGCGGAAGTTCGTCAAGGTCCCACCGAGCCATCGCTCGCTGACCCACGGCATGCCGGTGTCGGCGCAGTGCTCTTCAATGCAGCTGCGTGCCTGACGTTTGGTGCCGACGAAGACGATGTCCTTCCCCTCGCTGACCACCTTCGTGATGTACTTGTTGGCAAGCAGCAGGCCACGAATGGTCGAACGAATATCGATGATGTGGATTCGATTCCGGGTGCCCCAGATGTATGGTTTCATCCGGGGGTTCCAGGCAC
>JAQWRC010000117.1 GCA_029243925.1 Phycisphaerales bacterium | reverse complement strand
CCGCGCACTCACCAATACACTGCTGCTTCCACACCAACCCTTTGAAACACTGAATCTCTCACTGAACGCGTGTGATGCCTCACTGGTCACGATCGCAAAGGGCATCGAGGGGATCAGTTTCCCCTCAAAACTCTACTCATCTCTTGCAGTAGGAAAGCCCATCATCGCGATATCCGAAGCCCGCTCGACGCTGCGAACCATTGTGGAATCGAATCAATGTGGGTACTGGATTGAACTCGGTGATGCCCAGGGCCTTGCCACCTGCATCCGTGAGATCATGTCCCATCAGGATGAACACCAGCGTCGCGGCCTCGCCGCACGCCAACTGTTCGAGCAGGACTACACGCTTCAGGGATGTGCGGCGAAGTATGCCGATGTGCTGCGAAAGGCGCAGCCACAATGACCTGCGATGCCCCGAAGCAGCCCGAGCCACTTCGCGTACTTGTGATCACCGAAGACGATCCGCTGTACGTCATTCGATTCTTCGAATCATTCTTTCCCGCCCTGCCGGACTCCTTAACCATCGTTGGCGTCACCGTGTCAAATGCGTTTCATGAGCCAATGCACGCAACCGCCCGACGCATGTTTCGGTTCTACGGCCCAATCGACTTCGTCCGGCTCTGCGCACGATTCGCGGTTGCAAAACTGACCCGACGATCCATCGGCAAGCTTGCTCGCGCTTCAGGCATTCCCGTGCTGGAAACAACAAGCGTCAACGATGAGGCATACCTGCAGCAAGTACGCCAGTTGGATCCTGACGTCATCATCTCCGTTGCAGCACCGGAAATCTTCAAGGCGCCCCTGCTTGCCCTGCCCCGGCTGGGATGCATCAACATCCATTCGGGTCGCCTTCCCGCCTACCGAGGCATGATGCCGACGTTCTGGCAACTGCTCGCCGGCGAATCATGCGCCACCGTGACCGTGCATGAAATGGTTGAGCAACTGGATATGGGGCGGACTCTCGGGACACTCGAATTTCCAATCCACGAACATGATCGCCTTGATCGAGTCATCAACGGAACCAAGTCGGCCGGCGCGGGGCTCATGCTTGAAGTGCTCGATCAACTTCGAAACAACGCAACCACGCCACGCGAACTCGATCTCTCTGAAGCCGCCTACCATTCCTTCCCTCAGCCCGAAGACGTCCGCGCGTTCCGCAGGCGTGGACACCGGATGCTTTGAACATGAACGCCTCCTCCACAGTGCAGCCTCCAGCCGCCATGTCCATCGACGTCGAAGATTGGTTTCAGGTCGAGAATCTCAAATCCGTCGTGGATGCATCGACCTGGGATGATCGCGAATCCCGTGTCGAACGAAATACCGACCGGATGCTTGAACTACTCGCGCATCATGGCATCACGAGCACCTGCTTCATACTGGGTTGGGTTGCTCAACGATTCCCCGAGTTGATATCGCGCATCGCCGATGCGGGACATGAGATCGCCTGCCACGGAACGAATCACGATCTGATCTACTCATTGTCGCCCGATGCATTCAGAGACGATGTCAAGCAGTGCAAGGAACTGCTCGAGCAGCAGACGGGAAGAGAGGTCGTCGGGTATCGAGCACCGAGTTTCTCGATTACCGACTGGGCCATCGACATCCTTCAAGAGCTTGGATTCACCTACGATTCCTCAGCGTTTCCCACTGTCGCCCACGATCGCTATGGCACGCTGGAGGGCATGAATGCCTCGGAGCCGATCAAGGAAATCCGTCCGGGATTTCATGAAGTGTGCGTCTCATGCCTGCAGTTGGGAAAGCGAGGAGTGCCCTGGGGGGGCGGAGGCTACTTCCGCATGTTTCCCTACAGCGTGTTTCGGCGAGGTGTCGCACGAATACTGCAGGGCGGGTCTCCGTACGTGTTCTACATTCATCCCTGGGAGATCGACCCGGGGCAGCCTCGAGTGCGTGGACTCAAGCGCAGCCACGCATTCCGGCACAGCGTCAACCTTGCCCGATGTGAAGCACGATGGAATCGATTGTTGGGTGACTTTGAATGGACAACGATGAGTGATCTGCTCCGCAGAAGCATTGCTGCCACTTCAGGATGATCGTTTCACCGTTTCCGGCGGCGGCTGATGCCACGTCGCCTGCTCTTCACGCCCACCGTCCGTATACCAGCGAACCATTCTCGAAATGGCGTCATCAAGCGAAATCGATGGGGCAAACCCATGGTCGCGAGCCTTGTCGGATTCGAACTTCGTCTGCTCCACGAAGAGCTTCTTCACACGAGCAGTCGAAACAGGAATATTCCTGCCCGTCATGGCGATCATGAGATCAAAGGGCTTGGCCATCAGCAGTGCCGCGAACAAGGGCAGCTTGCGAATGCCCGGCCGCCCCAAGGCGCGCGCCACACTCGCACTGATCTCCGCGCTGGTCATGTCGGGCTTTTCAACCCAGTTGTAGATCTCGAACGATGACGCGTCATCGCGCTCCCACAGGAAGAACGTAGCCGCCATGATGTTCTCGACATACGAGAGGCTCTTGATGTTCGTTGCCGCGCCGGCTTGAAAGAACTTCCCCGACTCGATCTGCCGAATCAGCGAATACATGTTCGCAAAGTTTCCCGGGCCGAAGGTCACCGTCGGGCGAATGATGAGGCAGCGACGATCCGATCCATGATTCGCCCATGTCGACAGCACCTGTTCGCCGGCGAGCTTCGATCGCCCGTACGGTGAAAGAGGCTGTGGAGTCGTGGTCTCTTCCAACGGCGGCGGCGCGCTGCCGTAGACGGCGACGGTCGAATAGAAGCAGATGCTGCGGATATCCAACTCATCCATCACATCGCAGAGCACCTGCGTACCCTGCTGATTGACGGCGAAATATGTTGACTCGCTGATTCCGAAATCATGATGCGCCGCGGCCAGATGAAGTACGGCGTCGCAACCCTGCATCGCATCGCGTACTGCTTCATGATCACGTACATCACCGAAGACGTAACGATCGTGGGGAAGATCCGCCTTGGGTTCCACGAGATCGAGAATGACGACCTGGTCTCCGCGAGCCGCGTATGCTCGACAGAACCAGTCGCCGATGAAGCCGGAACCTCCGGTGACGCAGATCTTCACGGCGACCCCCCATCACTGGCACCTGAACCATGCTGCTCCCACCACTCAATCGTCCGGTGGAGCCCTTCCTCGAATCCGACCGCGGCTTCAAAGCCGATCATCGACTTCGCCCGCTCGGTATCCAAACAGCGTCGCGGCTGACCATCGGGCTTCGACGCATCCCATTCGATTGCGCCTGTGAATCCCGTGAGCTTTGCAATGAGCTCCACAAGATCCTTGATCGTGATTTCCATCCCTGTTCCAAGATTGACCGGCACTGGTTCATCAAGGCGCTCGGCCGCCAGCACGATTCCCTCAGCAGCATCGTCTACATACAGAAACTCGCGGCTGACGGATCCGGTTCCCCAGCAGACCATGCTTGCGTCGCCAGAATCTCTGGCTGCAACACATTTGCGGATCAAAGCCGGGATGACATGTGATGTGTGGAGATCAAAATTGTCATACGGCCCATAGAGATTGACGGGCAGAACGTATGCGCCATCAAGTCCGTACTGGCGACGGTAGGCATCAAGCATCACCATCGCTGCTTTCTTGGCGATGCCGTAGGGCGCATTGGTTTCTTCGGGATAGCCGCTCCAGAGTTCGTCTTCATTGAACGGAACCGGGCAGAACTTGGGGTAGGCACAAATCGTGCCCACCTGTACGAACTTCTTGATTCCACTGCGGCGGGCATGTTCAATCAGGTGCAATGCCATGGCCATGTTCGCGTAGAAATACCGCCCGGGATTGTCCATGTTCGCGCCAATGCCGCCGACTTCGGCTGCCAGATGAAGCACGATGTCAGGCTGATAGTCCGCGTACAGCCGCTCGACGGCTGGCTCGGTGGTCAGGTCGTAGTCCACCCGCCGCGGGACCAGAACTTCACTGCACCCACGAGATTCAAGCAGCGCACAGACCTTTCGGCCAAGGAAGCCCGCGCCACCCGTAACCACCACTCGTTGTCCTTCCAGATTGGTTGGCATGCCAATGACGCTCCTTATGGCAGACAATAGCGTTGAAATCGGCCTTCGGCGGATCACACTTGAACCTACGCATGGACTTTCACCTCTGGATCCATGGATAGCGTGTCGTGAGTCCGAGAATGCCGTGGACATCGGCCTCGGCACAGAATCGACTGCACTTGTTCCCGCCCTCATGCCGATCGAGTGCTATCCTGATACACCTCTCAGTGTCCAGAGGATCTGGACCGCCGACACATATGGAGCACGCCAGATCATGTCTAGTGGGAAACGGGCACTCATAACGGGTATTACAGGTCAGGACGGCAGCTACCTTACGGAACTGCTGCTTGACAAGGGATATGAAGTTCATGGGATCATTCGTCGATCCGCCAGCTTCAATACCGATCGCATCGACCATATCTACCAGGACCCTCATGACCGTGGCGCTCGCTTGTTCCTGCATTACGGCGATCTCAGCGACGGGGCGTCCCTCTCAGCAATCATTCGAAGCAGTAAACCAACCGAGGTCTACAACCTCGGTGCCCAAAGCCACGTCCGCGTGAGCTTCGACAACCCGGTCTATACCACTGAAACCGTCGCGATGGGCGCATTGAATCTGCTTGAAGCGGTACGTGAATACCAGGATCACAGTGGCTATCAGATCCGCTACTACCAGGCCTCGTCATCGGAGATGTTCGGCAAGGTTCAGGAAGTACCGCAGAATGAACGCACCCCGTTCTACCCGCGTTCGCCCTACAGTTGCGCCAAGGTGTGCGCCCACTGGATGACGATCAACTACCGCGAGTCCTACGACATGTATGCCTGCAGCGGCATCCTGTTCAATCACGAATCACCCCGCCGTGGCGAAACATTCGTCACACGGAAGATCACACGAGCCGTGGGCCGCATCAAGCATGGCCTGCAGGACAAGATCTATCTGGGCAATCTGGATGCGCAGCGCGACTGGGGATTCGCCGGAGACTACGTCGAAGGTATGTGGCGCATGCTCCAGC
>JAQWRC010000087.1 GCA_029243925.1 Phycisphaerales bacterium | reverse complement strand
TTGCCTTGGGACACGTGTATGCCGGCGACGATGGCTGGCCGTCCATCTCGCATGAAGTCCACGCCATCTTGCATGACCTGGTCGCTCTTGGCCAAGCGGGGTTCGCGTTCGTATACGAAGTCGAGTTGTTCCGGACTGAGCACGTGTTCAAGAATGGCGGGGAACCGGCCCAAGGTCGTCAGCCGACGGATCCACTGTTCCCGTGTGAGCGATTCAGCTTCACGACGGACCTCCGCTTCGGCGACGTCATCTGCCCCGATGAACTCGCGCAGGATCTTCACCTTCTGATCCGCATCCAGCATGTCGGTTAACTCTGGTGCGGCATCAACGACGGCGTCCGCGATCAGCCACTGCCGCGTTTGTTCGGGAGTCGTGTTCCAAAGGAGATTGTCTGCATAATCCGTAACCGCACTGAATCGTCCCG
This sequence comes from Phycisphaerales bacterium, assembly GCA_029243925.1. GTDB lineage: Bacteria > Planctomycetota > Phycisphaerae > Phycisphaerales > SM1A02 > SP202. Next base: position 11,323 of record JAQWRC010000087.1, on the reverse strand, counting down.
GCTCCACGCCCCAGACCTGCACAGCCTCGGTTTCCTTGGCATCGCCATCTGGGTAGGGCATGCGAAGAATGCCCCATGTGTCGACTACAGCGGTCGCTGCACTGGCTTCATCCTGCGATTCGATGATCTGGATCAGGTCTTCGTAGTAGGGAATGCCGGAAACGGGATATCCGACAATGACATCTCCCATGAGTGTCCGTCCCGAGGATTTCACCATGTCCAGAAAGCCGGTCATGACGGAGACGACCACAATCACCAATGCGACACAGAGCGCAACAGCTGCAACCGCAAGCAGCGGGATGACACGTGAGGTGAGATAGCGATTGGTGAGGAGGAGTTGGTACATGAATATGGTGGTCGAATGATACGTCGGGAGCCTTGGTTCAGTCGATCTCCACCGCGTGGCGCCGTATCAGTTCGTCCGGTACACCCAAATCGATGATGTGTACTGCCCCAATGCTCTTTTGAGCGGCTGGAGCAGCAAATCCCGCCTTTGGCCCGATGCAGGTCGCCGTTGCAGCGGCTTGGACCGCATCACCGAGCGCATGACCGCTGTCCACATCGAGTCCGGAGGGGAGATCAATGGCCAGTACTGGGGCGGGATGTGCATTGATCGCACCGATGAGGTGCAGGGCCATGCCGGTGAGCATGCGATTCAGACCTGTTCCGAAAACTGCATCGATGATCAGGTCTGCGTCAGGAAGTCCATGTTCAAATGGCCGGTGATTCAGTGCAAGAGCGTGCGCCAGTTCTGCATTGGCAGCGGCGTCCGAACCGGCAGGAGGTTGGCCGATGGAGACGATGTCCACGATGTATCCAAGGTGATGCAGCAAACGTGCCATGGCCCACCCATCGCCACCATTGCTGCCACGGCCGCAGGCAACCAGAACGCGGTCGCCTGGTTGTGCCATGGTGCGGGCCACTTCAACGGCACCCCGAGCAGCTCGCTCCATCAGTTCCAGCCCGCTGAAGCCGTGGCGGCTTTGAGCCTCGGTATCAATGCAACGCGCAGCGCTTCTGGTCAGTATGAACGGCATGAACGCAGGGTAGGGCACAACGGCAGTCGGGGGCATACACTGCCCAGCTCATGACGGCACTTGTTGCGATTTCCTGGATTCTTCTGGCCATCACCGCCATGGCGGTGTTGTACTGGTCGGTCGTTCTTCTTCGCGTGGTCCGCATTCAGTTGACACGTCCCACGGTGCGGCGGGGCCTGTCGGGCGGAGAGCTCGAGGGTGGGTGGCCGAGCGTCAGCGTGATCGTCCCTGCCCACAATGAAGAACGTGTCATCAAGCGATGCGTCCAATCGATTCTGAGCCAGGCGTATCCTGATCTGGAACTCATTGTTGTGCTGGATCGCTGCACCGACGGCACGCGTGCATTGCTTGAGCCGATTGCCGCTGAAGATGATCGCCTGACCCTTCTGATCAACGAGTCCTGTCCCTCCGATTGGGCCGGGAAATGTCATGCCGCCCGCCTTGGAGCTCGTCAGGCCCGGGGCGATCGTTTGCTGTTCATCGACGCTGATACGTGTTGCCAACCTGAGCTGTTCAAATCTGCAATTCGCATCGCAGACACATCCGACATTGCTCTGCTGAGTCTGTTGAGCACTCTGACGTGCGAGCATGACTTTGAGCGGACCGCCCAACCGGTGGCGTCGATGGCGCTCATGACGCTCTACCCGCCTGATCTGGTCAACCGTGAACCGAAGGGCCGGCCATTTGCAAATGGGCAGTTCATGCTGTTCAACCGGGCGAGTTACGAATCCATTGGTGGACATGATGCGGTCAAGGATGATCTGCTTGAGGACATCGCCTTTGCTCGTTGCATCAGTCACGATGGTGGGCGAGTGAATATCCTGAATGCAGATGGGATGTTCACGTGTTCAATGTATTCCAGCATCGAATCGTTCCGTACCGGGTGGCTTCGCATCTTCCTGGAAGCATGCAAGCGCAAGCCGGCGCGTCTTCGGAAGATGGCCCGCCGAGTACTTGTGACGGGGGCGCTGCTTCCATTCGTGCTTTCCGGCGGAGTCGCGGTGGGTGTGGTGACGGCGTTGACGGTGGATGCAGGATTGGGCATCAGTCTTGCCATCGCTGCACTGGTGGCCCATGTGCTGCAGTGGGTGACGCTCGCGATCGTGTATCGGATGGGTCATCAGCCCATCAGCGCCGTATGGCGACACCCCATGGGTTGCTTTGAGGTGTCACGTATTCTTCGACGGGCAGCTGGAGTGCTGGTCCGTGGCGAGCCAGTCGTCTGGGCAGGCAAATCCTATGTACTGGAGGCACGTTGATCCCATGCGGATTCTGTTGACCAACGATGATGGCATCCGAGCGCCGGGGCTGGGTGCGCTGCACGCGGCATTGGGTGGCTTGGGTGAGCTTGTCCCCATTGCGCCACTCACCGTGCAATCTGCCACAGGGCATGGGATCACCTATCACGATCCGTTGTTCGTGGAACAAGTCGAGGTCAATGAGCACTTTTCAGGGACGGCGGTTGACGGCCGCCCAGCTGATTGCGTGAAGCTTGCCATCACGACGCTGTGGGAGCAGCGGTATGGCAAGGGATCGCGGCCAGACCTCACGATCTCTGGAATGAACAGCGGCGCAAACATCGGCATCAACGTGTTGTATTCAGGTACGGTCGCCGCTGCGATGGAATCCGCATTTCTTGGTGTTCCTTCGATCGCCGTAAGTCTGCTCATCCGCTCCATGCCGGATACGGCATGGGATCGCGCCGCGGCGATCGCTCGCACGTGCATTGATCGTATTCTTGAGCACGAACTGCAGCCTCATGATGTGGTCAATCTCAATCTGCCGTGCACGGAATCCGTTGATCGTCCGATGCCCCGATTGCGCGTGGTGCCGATGAATACGGCGCCGCTGCAGGAGCGATACGATCAACGGGAGTCACCGGCAGGACAGGAATATTATTGGGCGGCGGGGACTGGATTGAACTTCGCTCATACAGCTCATGGTTCGGATGTCGAAGCCATCTTCGACGATGCGGCGACCATTACTCCATTGACGTTTGATTTGACGGATGTGAATCGGATCGGACAGTGGAAATCACTGCTTGAGATCAACGACGTCTCCGACTGATGAGCTCGAGTCGAACGTCGATAGTTCCGGTTTCAGTCAGTCCCTGCAGTCGCTTTCCTCTCGCTCTCCAGCGATAGAGGCTCGCCTTGACGGCAACGTCGACGCCGATGTTTCCGCTGGAGCTGAGAATTTCAGCATCTTTCGGCTTGCCGCTGGAATCAAACTTGATCACCACCAGCATGTTCGGCACGCCGTTGAGACTTTGCAGCGACGTGAGATTTGGTCGCTTTGGAATCAACTCCAGTCCCTGGGAGGCGAGTGGGCGTCCAGAGAGCCATTTGTCACGTGGCACGCTGATGGTCGAGGTTGCATCGGATTCTTTTTTCGAGGCATCGGGTGCGGGTGGCTTGGGTTCATCGGAAGGAGTTGACGGGGGCGCTCCTCCGCCTGCTTCCGGTGCATCGCCGGGAGGCGTTTCAGGCGCAGGCTTGGGTTCAGGCTTCGCTGTGTCCTTTGGCTCTTCAGGCTGCTCACTGGGTTGTTCTGCTGGTGTTGTCGCAGCTCCAGGTTGTTGTGAAGACAGGGGACCTTCGCCAGTCGATGGTTGTCCACCGTCATCTTCGCCGCGACCTTCAATGGGACCACCACCACCGCCGGTGGTCGGTGTTGTTGTGGTGGGTTTCTGTGCAGCGCCGGCCTGAGTACGTGGCCCGGGCTGTTCACCCTGGGTCGATGCGCTCACCGGCGAAGAAGCCTCGATGAACTGGGCTTGGTCGAAATCGGAGAGTTGGGCGAGATGCTCTTGATAGGTGTCGTATCCGACCCAGGTCATGGTTGAGACGTCGGATTCATCCAGACCAAGTCGCTCAGGTTCATCTTCAGGAGTGGAGTGCTCCTCCTCCATGATTTCATCGAGGTTGGTGTACCCCGCTTCCGACATTGCAGCAGCGACCATGGAGGGCACAAGTACGACTGCGTGCAGAATCAGAGATGCAATCACGGCAAACATCAAAATAAATCGATGCGATCGAGTGCTCATGGGGTGATATCAGTAGTCGAAGTATTCGCCGGCACGGATTCTGGTGGTGAACCGACAAGTTTGATTTCGATCCCTGATTCTCGAAGATGATCCCAGAGCGTGGTGAGGATGGGGCCTCGATCAATCTCGCCCTCTCCTGCGGCAAGCACAAGGTAGATGACGGTGTCAGGTTTCTCGACCAGCAGTTTCTCAATGGCGGGCAGCATCTGCCCGACTTCCACGGGCTCCTGCCCGAGGTATACCTGGCCATTTAGATCCAGCGTGATGCTTGTGGCGGGGATGGGATCGGCGGATTCGCCGGAGATGTACGACTCCATCGGAACAGGCATGACATCCACCTGAACCATGAGCACCATGGCGTAGATGAAGAAGGTGAGGATCAGGAAAATCACATCGATGAGTGGCATCAACTCGATGCGTGCTTCAGGTTCTGGTCGTCGGAGTGACAACATGAGCGACGTGCTCCAAGGGCAACAGCCCTGGTTCAGAGATCCATCTGGAGCATGGCTAGCGCAGTGGTCACGTCTTCACTGAAGGCGAAGACTCGATCAAGGCCTGTCGCCAGCAGGGCGGTCCAGACGCCGTCGGTCACAGAGCAGATCAGCAATCGCTGGTCAGCTTGCCCGAGTGTCGTGCGGAGTTTGAGCAATGAACCGAGGTTGGATGAGTTGACGGTTGAAACCGCTTTCAGGTCCACGATGATATTTGGCAATATTTCATCATCACGAGCTGCCACAGCGAGCCGCTGGAGGAGCCCGTCCATGTCCTCGGAGAACAGTGGTTCGCCCTCAAGTTCAGCAATAAGGATGTCTTCAGACCAGGAGTTGAGGGCCATGCTTGATACCTCCGCACATCTTCAATGGATGTGCTTGTTGACAGTCTACTGGTCTTCATCGCCATCAGTGGATTCGAAGACTCTGGCGGCAGTCATGACTCGATCACCGTCCTTGACGTTCACCAACCGAACACCCATCGTATTTCGCCCGATCCGACTGATGGTCGCAGCTGGGATTCGCACAAGCATGCCGCTTGCACTGATGAACATGAGCCCGTCTTCGTCGGTGACGCGTCGGATGGCAACGACCGAGCCGTTGCGGCCCTCAGTACGAATATCACGCCTGCCTTTGCCACCGCGGCTTTGTGGCCGAGTCGAGCCGTCTTCTGACTGCACCAGATACTCGGACATCGATGTCCGCTTTCCGTAGCCGTTCTCGGTGACGGTCATCAAATCGGCATCATCGCCGGCAACGACGCAGCCAATGACATGATCGCCCGAAGCAAGATCGATGCCCTTGACGCCCGCGGCGGTGCGTCCCATGACTCGAGCGTCACATTCATCGAAGCGAATCGACATTCCATTTGCGGTTGCCAGCAGCACATGGTCGGCACCATTGGTTTGCACGATGCCCACCAGATTGTCGCCGTCATTGAGATTGATGGCGTTGATGCCGCTCGTACGGACATTCCGATAGTCGGCCAGCGCTGTTCGCTTCACACGTCCGTTGGAGGTCGAGAAGAAGAGGAAATCCTCTCCCTTCTCAAAGTCACGAACGTTGAGGAACGCGACGATCGTTTCCTGCTCCTTGAGCTTGAGCAGATTCACGATGGCTCGTCCACGGCTGCCTCTGGACATTTCGGGGATCTGGTAGATCTTCTGTCGGAAGACCCGCCCCGTGTTTGTGAAGCAGAGGATGTCATCATGCGTCGAGCCAGTGAAGAGATGTTCCGTGAAGTCTTCTTCGCGCGTTGCGCCGCTGCGGATGCCGCGGCCGCCTCGCCCCTGTTCCTTGTAGGTGCTCAGGGGAAGCCGTTTCACATACCCATGGTGTGAGATGGTCACGACGACATCATGTTCGGTGATCAGTTCACCAAGGTCGTATTCGCCGACTTCAGCATCTTCGAACCCGGTAAGCCGGGGTGTGGCAAATCGATTTCGTATGTTGGCGCAGTCCTCGCGGATGATGTCGAGCACGCGATTGTGGTCGAAGAGAATGGCTTCGAGTTCGGCGATTTCCGAAAGCAGTCCGGCGTATTCCCCCGTCAACTTCTGGATTTCAAGACCCACGAGTTGAATCAGTCGCAGCGCACCGATCGCTTCCGCCTGAACGCGGGTGAGGTCCGCGCCGTCGCCGGTGTTGGACCGCTCGATGAGTGAGTCCGGGACATATTCAGCATAAGGGTGCTTCGCATCAATACGGAAGGGCCGCTCCATCAACTGCCCGATCGCTTCTTCACGGGTACTGCTTGCGCGAATGAGCGAGATGACTTCATCGATGTCGCAGACCGCGAAGATGAGTCCCTCAAGTCGGTGGGCCTGCTTCTTTGCCTCACGCAGCAGGTGCATCGTTCGTCGTCGGATGACTTCGATTCGATGATCGATCCAGCACTGGATCATCTGCTTGAGCGGCATGGTCAGTGGGCGACCACGGTCAAGCGCGATGTTGATGATGGAAACGGTGGATTGCAGGGGCGTCGATCGGTACAACTGCCGCTCGACGACATCCGGATCAGCATCGCGTTTGAGGTAGATCACGATTCGCGTGCGATGCTTCTTGCCCGAGAAGTTCTTGATGTCTGCAATGCCATCGATGCGACCCTGGCGAGCGGCATCAACGATCTTCTCGATGAGCGCATTCTGCACGACTTGATACGGGATCGAATCAATGACGAGTGTTTCTCTTTTGCCGATCGTTTCCTGCCGGACGGTTCCGCGGACGATGACACGCCCGCGACCGGTGGCATACGCTTCAGCGATGCCGCGGCGGCCGATGATCGTGCCGCCAGTGGGGAAGTCGGGCCCGGGAACAAGTTCCAGGAGCTGTTCAAATGGAAGATCGGGATCATCAATGACTGCGGTAATGGCATCGCAGATTTCGCACACATTGTGTGGTGGAATCGAACTGGCCATGCCGACCGCGATTCCGTTGGATCCGTTGACGAGCAGGTTTGGGAAGCGACCGGGGAGCACCGTCGGTTCGGTGCGGGTGTCGTCGTAGTTGGGAGCGAAATCAACGGTATCGAGTTTGAGATCGTCGAGCAGTTCAACCGCAGCGGCCGTCAGGCGTGCTTCCGTGTAACGCATTGCAGCCGGTGGGTCGCCATCGATGGAACCAAAGTTGCCCTGCTTGTCGATGAGCATGGCACGGGTCTTCCAATCCTGCCCGAGGTTCACGAGCGTGGGGTAGATGACCGACTCGCCGTGTGGGTGGTAGTTGCCCGAGGTATCGCCGGCGATCTTGGCGCACTTGCGGTGCTTGCGACCGGGAGCAAGATTCAGATCGTTCATCGCAACGAGAATGCGTCGCTGGGAGGGCTTCAATCCGTCACGGACATCTGGCAACGCGCGGTCCGTAATGGTGGACATGGCGTAGGTCAGATAGCTGGTATGCAGTTCGTAATCGATTGGTTGCTCGACCACGTTGCCGATGAACGGCGCTTCGACATCATCCTGTGCAGGGATGTTTTTTGGTGTATCTGCATCACTCATGGCGTAATCCGTAGGCCCTGGTTTGACTCACATTTGAGCCGAACCATTGTACCTGAAACGTGCTGGTTTCGAGTGGTTTGAGCGGTCCTTCAACCGTGATCAATCAGCCGCCTGTGCGACCTCGATGAGCAGGAGAAATTCCATATTTCCTCCCCCTTTACCGCGGCTGCTTTTGGCGCCACGCAGAGGTGAATCCGTCGTGTTGAGGACATGCCCTCCAAGCGATGGAACCGCCTCGATCACCAGTTCGAGTTCTTGGCGTGCTGCCGCATCATCAAGGGGGCCTGTCGCTTGTCTTCGACCTCGTTGCCGTGCGCTGTGCTCATAATGCGGCTTGACGAGGGTCACAATGCGCCCTCCCGGGCGAAGCCATTTCAGAGCGATTGGGAGCACCTTTGCCTGGGGTGTCCATCCCACATCAGCCACGATGAGATCGACGCCGGTTTCAGGAACAGGGGCATGCAGCACGTTCGTCCGTTCGGCAACGTCCACCCGCGTGTCATTGCGGAGTTTCCAGTCGAGGACTCCGTATCCAGTATCCAACGCGATGACGCTGGCAGCCTTGCGCTGCAGCAAGCAGTCGGTGAACCCACCCACGTTGCATCCAAAGTCAGCGCAGTCGAGTCCTGTCGGATCCAGTGCAAAGGCATCCAGGGCATGAGCCAGTTTGGCTCCGGCCCGGGAGACGTAGTCGTGAGGTTCGCTCATGATGAGCTGACACCGACGATGGCGATGCCTGATTTATCGGCAGCGGCAAGCACCGCCTTCTTGTCGATGAGAATGACTTGATCTACACCCAAGGCGATGCAACTGCCTCCGGCCTTCGCCAGCGCCTGGACCGTGGAGACGCCGATGGACGGTACGTCGGCGCGCCGATCATGATCCACAGCCGCAGTTTTCAGCAACGTCCACCCCTTTGCGCGGCAGAGTGATCCGGCCCGTTCGATCATGCGATCTGTTCCCTCGATGGCTTCAACGGCAATCACATCCCGTTCGCGAACGGCCATGGACTGACCGATGTCGAGGTGGGAAGTCTGTGTGAGAAGGGGCCAGGCGAAGTCGATGTCGGCCTGATGCATCGAGGAAGGTTGCACGCTGCCCATGACACCGTCGCAGGCAAGTTGATCTGAGATGAAGGTTGTTGAATCCATCAGTTGGACACCGCCTCGATCGAGTTCGTCGATGACCGCTGCAAGCACGGCCTGATCCCGACGATCATGTCGCAGACGACGATACCACAGCAGAGCTGAACGCCAATCGGGCAGCTCCCGGACAAGGCGGAAGGGATCATGCATGCGGGTTTTGGCAACGCGGCCGACCATGACCGCCTCCCGTGCTCCCCAATGCCGCAGTCGTCGTGACCAGGAGCCGATTCGATACAGCCCGACGGACTTGAACTCGTCGCAGCAGGCAATGAGATCCGGGTCGTAGTGCCCGCGGAATGCAACACAGCAGACACGGTGGCCAGCGGCTTTCATGCCTTTGGCAACGAGAATGGGCAGGCGACCCTCACCAGCGATGAGCCCGATCGGTTCCATGATGGAATGGTACCTATTCGCTTCCCGATGGGAGGAAGCGATCATGACCACCGGTGACGGCAGGTGCTTGGAGCAGATGATCGATTGCCGCATTCGGGCAGGGGTCGAAGTACAGCAACTCACGGACAGCAGCACGGATGAATCCGCCTTCGATTCCCTGCTCGATCATGGTATGCAGCGTGTCGAAGTACCCATTGATGTTTACAAGTGCAATGGGTCCGCTCAGTTCGCCAAGTTGTCGTTGCACGAGGACCTCGAAGAACTCTTCATACGTTCCCAGTCCTCCGGGGAGGACGAGGTAGCCTTCGCCTCGATCCATGAGCATTCGGCGGCGTTCCTGCATGGTTTCGACCACGATGAGTTCATCACAGTCTTGATCGCCTTGTTCCTTTGAGAGCAGGAAGGTTGTGATGATGCCTTCGGTGCGCCCACCTCCAGCACGAACGGCACGACCGACTTCGCCCATGAGTCCGATGCGCCCGCCGCCGTAGACCAATGTCAACTTTTCCTCGGCCATGCGGGCGCCGACGATGCGTGCCGCTTCATGATGTGCGGAATCGATTCGTGTTGAGGAAGAGCAGTAGACGGTGATTGACTTCATAGGGTCATGGGCTTTCTTGTGCCGTGCGCACTGCGTCGACGACCTGTTCCACCGTGTAGAAGTCGCCACGGAATACTTCACGCCCATCGGGTGCGACCACGATGAGCAGGGGGATGCGCAGTCCTCCGACGGCAGCGAGTTTGTCGTTCCCGATCGTGTTGTTGCCTGTGAGATCAATTTTCATCGGTATGGCGTCGCCACGTTGAAAGAGTTGGACCACTTGGGGGCTGGCCAACACTGTTTGTTCGAGGGCCTTGCAGTTCAGGCACCACTCGGCAGTGAATTCGAGCACGACGACGTCGCCGTCGGCAAGTGCCGCGTCATACCGGTCAGGCTGGTAATAGACCCAGTCGATGGGGCCCTTGTCGGTCAGCTCGATGCCTCCAAGCAGGGAGCCGGCGATGAACAGGCTGCCGATGCCTCCAAAGACGATCCGTCGGCCCCACCGTGCGGTAATTCGGAATGTCCGGAAACTGAGCCATCCTCCTGCAGCGACGACGGTCGCTACAACGAACCACAGGTAGGAGCGACTGGGTGGTTCAGGGGGTTCAGCGAGCATTCCACTGAGGCCGACGCCGATGAAATACGTTGCGGCGGCAAGCATCAGCAGGCCCATGACTTGTTTGATGAGTTCACTGGCTGGCCCAGCTTTGGGCATTCGATCGGTGAGTTGCGGGAAGGCAGCAAGTACCAGGTAGGGCACAGCCATACCGATGCCGATGGAGGTGAATACAAGCAGGGTGATTGCCGGCGGTTCGGTTGTGGCCCATGCGGCTGCAGCGCCCATGAATGGTGCTGTGCACGGCGTCGCAAGCACCGCGGTCATGATGCCAAAGAGGAACGAACCGTGCAGTGAGTCGTGGCTTGGATTCACCATATACAGCTTGCCTGGGAGTCGTACGGAGAACAGCCCGCACATGCCAACGGCCATGATCGCGATCACCAGCCCAACGCCGATGGTGAAGGCGGGGTATTGGAACAGTTGGTTTGTCGCCGTGAATCCACTGACGAAGGCAAGCAGCACGCCCAGCGCCAGCCAGAATGCGATGATTCCAAGGAGCATGCTCACCCCGAGGAGCAATGTTCGGCTGCGATGCCCCGCGCTGGTATTGAGCGCCATGATCTTGATGGGAATGACGGGCAGGACGCATGGGGTGAGGTTCAAGAGGAATCCACCGAAGGCCGCGACCAGCAGGAGCAAGAGCAGTCCCCAGCCTTCGGCATTCAAAGAGAACTCGACGCCAAAGGTGTTGAACGAGACGGCTTCAGAGACCACGACTCCAGAGTGAATGCGGGCAAAGACGGAGGGGTCGAATGCGGCGAAGAGTTCTGGATCATCAGGAGTGATGGTGGTCTTCGCTTCGAAGGGGACGATGTCGAACACCACGTGAATTCCATAGTCGTCCCATGCTTCATCACCAAACTGGGGTGAAGAGCGAAGACAACTTGTGGCATCGCAGGCCTGGAACTCGGTGCGTATCAGCAGATCGACTTCACCGATCGCAGCGTCATCGGCAATCGTGATGGGCAGGTAGGCAACGGCTCTGCCTTCATACACGTTGTAGTCCACCGGCGTGCCGCCAAAGGCGACTTCAACGGTGTGCTCAGTAGGCC
>JAQWRC010000078.1 GCA_029243925.1 Phycisphaerales bacterium | reverse complement strand
GGGCAGCACCCGCTGCACCTGTTTCCCACGGCCCAGCAGCCGGTCGCCATCCCAGGCGGTCACCTCGCAGATCAGCGTGCTTCCTTTCAGTTCGATGGCTTCCGCTTCTACTCGGACGGTGTGTCCGACGGGGCAGGGGGCCAGGTGGTCGATTGAAAGATGAGCTCCGATGCCTTCTTCATGATCCTCAAGATGTACTGCGAGCACTTTACGGGCAGCCAGTTCCATGTGGTGGGCCATCGACCAGGTCGAGTAGACACGGTGGACAATGACCCCATCAAAGGCCGGACACATGTCCTCTGTGACCACAATCTCGACTTCCGCCGTATTGCCTACCTTCAATGTGGCTTCCATGGGCGGTAGTGTACTGCTCGGTACCTCCATCATGGGTTTGATCTCTCTCTTCATTCTGGCTGCCTGTCTGCTTCTCCTTCTGGGGACGTGTGCGATCCTCAATGCGCTGATTCGGCCGCCGCGTACCACCTTTGCCGAGGCCATCGCAGTTGGTCGTCCTTCCGAGCCTGCAGAGTTGAACGTGGAGTGTGATTCATGGGAACTTCGCACCGAAGACGGACTGGATTTGCCGGTCTGGGATATTCCTGGAGTGGCCGGTGGCCCGACGATGCTGTGGTTGCACGATCATGGACGTTCTCGGATCGATGCGCTTGTCGACATCCAGGCCTGGCTGAAGTGGTGTGGACGCGTGGTCATGGTGGATCTTCGTGGACATGGGGATGCGCCGGGATCCTGCATGTTGGGACGGCATGAACAAAGAGATGTGGACCGTTTGATCGACATGATCGAACCAGGCACGATGATCGTGGCTGGCAGGGGGTTTGGTGCCGTCCTTGCCATGGATGCTGCGCAGCGGCACCCGCACGTGTGCGTGTGGGCGATTGCACCTCGTCAGCGATTTGAAATCGAGTGTGCTGCAGCACTTCGTGAAAACAATGTGCCATCATGGCCTTTGTGTGCACTGGCGCATGCGTGCGTATGCATGCTTGGTCGTCGTCCAATCGAGCCATGCGCACCAATCGATGCTGAACGGGTACACGTTGCGGATGCGACCGAGCCGGTTCCCGAGGGACCATGGTGGTCTCGGGATGTCAGTGGGGATGCGTCATCTCGCTGACATCGAGCACCGAATCAAGTGTCTTGGCGTCGAGGATGTCATGCGCAAGGCAGTATTCACGAATGGTCTGCCCGGTCTCATAGGCATGGTGGGCGATCTCGGCGGCCTTGTTGTAGCCGATCACCGGAGCCAGAGCGGTGCCGAGCATGAGGCTCTGCTCAACCGATGCGGCAATGCGTTTTTTGTCCGCCTTCAGCCCCGCGACACAGTTGTCAGCGAAGACATCGCTGGCATTCGAGATGAGCCGGATGCTCTCCAGCAGTCGTTCGGCCATGCATGGCATTGAGACATTGAGTTCCATGAGTGATCCGACGCCACCCATTGCGCCTACGCCAATGGTGACATCATTGCCTTCAACCTGAGCACAGACCTGCATGACTGTTTCCACGAGCACCGGATTGACCTTGCCAGGCATGATCGACGAGCCAGGCTGCAGTTCCGGGAGCACCAGTTCGCTCCAACTGCATCGAGGACCGGAGCCCATCAGTCGGATATCGCTGGCCATCTTGGAAAGGCTGATGGAGATCGTACGGAGCAGTCCGTGGGCCTCGACGACGCAGTCGCGTGTGGCCTGTGCTTCGAAGTGGTTGGCTGCTTCCTTGAACTTCACGCCGGTCATCTTCGAGAGGCGTGAGGCGACGCCGCGACCAAATCGGGGGTGGGTGTTGATCCCCGTGCCCACGGCGGTTCCACCGATGGGCAGATTGGTCGCCATCGCCGCCATGGCTCGTTCGGCACGTTCAATGGCATAGTCAGCTTGCGCTGCATACCCGGAAAATTCCTGGCCAAGACGAATGGGCGTTGCATCCTGCAGATGAGTTCGACCGATCTTCACGATGCCATCGAAGCTTTTGGCCTTTCGGTGCAGCGTGCGGGCAAGTTTCTTGAGTGCCGGCAGCAGCGTGGACTTGATCTGCACGCACGCGGCAACTTGCATGGCAGTGGGGAAGGTGTCATTGGATGACTGGCCAAGATTGACATGGTCATTTGGATGCACGGGATCCTGTGCGCCGATCTTCGATCCTGCGGCCAGGCAGGCCATGTTCGACACGACTTCATTCGTGTTCATGTTGCTGGAGGTACCCGAGCCGGTCTGGAAGACGTCAACGGGGAAGTTCCGCATCATCGCGTCGCGGTCATCGCCACTGCACTCGAGCGACTCGGCGATCTCCTTGCATGCATTGGCGATCAGGCGACGCCGTTTCTGGGTCAAGCGTTTGAGTTCATAATTGGTTTCCGCGGCGGCACGCTTCAACAGAGCGAAGGCATGGATCACCTCGAATCCGACGACGCGTCCGGAGATGGGGAAGTTCAGCACGGCTCGCTGAGTGCTTGCTCCGTACAGCACATCCGCTGGCACAGTCATAGAGCCCATGGAATCGTGTTCTGTGCGTGTTTTTGTCTTCGCCATCGTATGGGTACTCCTTGCTGAGGCACGGTACCAGTCCACTGATTCTAGGGCCAGTCCACGGAATGAGTCATCATGAATCAGTCGGATTTCAGGAGTGCCGGAAGGACGTCATCCACGGATCCAATCAGCTCAATGTCCGCGATCTCACTGGCACCACTGGGATTGGTATTCACCACGATGATGTGCGAGTTGTGATTGCGAGCGAGTGTGATGAGGCCTGCCGCAGGGTAGACCTCCGCACCGGTACCGACGACGAGCAGGACATCACACTGCCTGCATGCCGCTTCCGCCTTGTTCCAGATATCAGGAAGCAGCCCTTCGCCAAACCACACCACATCCGGTCGAAGTGCATGTTGTCCACAGGGGCAGCGCCGGAGACCTGGCGGCTTGAGCAGATCGATGGTTTCCACGTGTCCGCAGTTGGCATGGCAGCGATCCGCCGTGATATCGCCATGGACTTGAATCACATTCCGGCATCCAGCGCGTTGCAGCAGGTCATCCGTATTCTGCGTCACCTGGGTGATGTCCATTCGTGCTGCAAGAGCACGATGGGCCGCATTTGGCTCGGCGTTTCCGATCTGGTGTCGGCGTTGGGCATACCAGTCCATGACGAGTCGTGGGTCTTCCGCAAACCCTTCTGGCGAGGCCATCTTCATCGGATCGTATTTCGTCCACCAGCCACCGACGGGGTCCCGGAAGGTCCCGACTCCGGATGGCGCGCTGAGACCGGCGCCGGAAAAGCAGGTCATCGTGTTCGCTTCTGCGATCAGCCGGCCAGCAGCTTCGATCGTCACGGAGTTGTTTCCGCGTCGACCGGTGCTGCGGTATCCGTCGGGCTGCCGTCTTCAGGCTGCATCAGTGGATCGTCAACCAGGCCCAGTTGAGCACGTTGCTCAGGGGTAAGTGCATCATGGAAACGTCGTGCAATTTCACTTCGAAGATCGGTAGCTGATTCTGGGCGACTCGCCACCGTGTCTTGGTAGGCCAGGATCCACATGGCGGGATCACCCTGCATGCTGGAGGCGTCGTCGTACAGTCTGGCTCGGATTGCGGAAATGAACTGGAGTGCTTTCAGATCGTCGTCCATCACTCCTTCCGGCAGACCTCGGATATGAGTCAACGCTGAAGCGGCTGCATCCTGTTCCAGCAGCATTGGGATCAGCCGCTTGAGAATACGTTGATGCAGGTCGGCCTCGAGTTCACGATCAGCGATGATTCCGCTGAGCATTCGGGTGCGAAGAATATCTGTTGCATGTGGCGTCGCGCCAACAAGTTCGTCAAGCTCGAGGATTCGATTCGATGGGGCTCTGACCGCCAGTGCCATGACGGTATCCATCCACTGTTCGCGGAGTGTTTCGGTCGGCGGTGCGAGCTCCAATACCTTCGCAATCGTATCGTTGCCATTGATTGAGGCGGCCTGGAGTGCGAAGGGGTAGAGCAGTTCATCTTCGGCGTGCTCAATCAGTACCGTTCGCCGGCCACGTTGCAGCAGTGACTTTGCAATGGCGACTCGCGTGTCTGGGTCATCTGAATCGAGCAGTGTGGCAAGACCGTCGAGATCTTTGTCGTTTCCCGTAAGCACCAGAATGGCCGCGATCGAGGAGCCGCTCGAGGAGAGCATGGCTTCCCTGGCGCCTCGGGCAATGGCAGCGCGGTCGAGGCCGCTCATGGTGTCGGTGCTCTGTAGTATGGCCAGCAGCGTACGCGCAGCCTGATCACGAACGACATCATCTTGCAGCAGGCGGCGGACGGGGTGCAATGCAGTCATAGTTGGGCGGACTTCGATCGCCACAAGCGCCTGCAGGAGCACTTCCGGATCCTGCTCGTTGCTCAGCCGTTCGATCAGGACTGTTTCAAGTTCTTCGTGGTCAAGTTCGCCAAGCAATGCGGCAACGCGTCGGCGGACATTGAGATCCGGGTCCTAAAGAAGCAGGATGGTTTCCGCCTGCAATTCGGGTGTCTCATGCCCATCACGGAGCATGACGCCCATGCGATCGACTGCAAATCGCCTCACATCCGAGCGTGGATCCTGCAGTAGATCCCGCAACTTGTCCAGTTGCTGCTCAAGAGAAAGCATGGGGATCAGGTCCTGATAGGTTGCGATGAGTTGGCTGGAGGATCGTTGCGCTTCATTGCGAGCCTGTTGCATCTCGACATTCTGCAGCGCAATTCGGCGATTCATCGCATCGATGACATTTCGAAGTCGCTCAAGTGAAGAACGACGGCGATTGGTGTTCCACCATGTTGTCCACGTCTCCGGAGTCTGCATGTTGGGCATCCCGGTCAGCGAACTGGCGGCGAGCATTGCTGCTTCAACGATCTCGCCTTGTTCGGTGGCATGCTGCTCCAGCACGTCCATGACCAGTTCAATGGCCAGATTGCCTTGAGATCGAAATGCCGCAAGTGCGGCAATGGCGTTGAGCCGTTCAACATTTGGTCGTGTTGGATCAAGCATCGTGGTTGCGATGGTGTTGAGTACCGCCGGCTGTGTCATTTGATATCGAGCCAACTCCACGCCGAGCGGCTCCATGGTTCCCTGGGGAGCCGTCGGCAATGACTGGAGCAGTACCGGCAGCAGATCAAGATCGAGTTGTTCACGCTCCGACA
>JAQWRC010000271.1 GCA_029243925.1 Phycisphaerales bacterium | reverse complement strand
ATGCGACCGACTACGGCATGACGGTTCGCTATCTGGCCGATCCCCGTCTCGGAGGCTGCTGGCAGATCGAGACTGACTTCGATGGTGCATTGCGTGACGCAGTGATCCGAATGGACTTCGAAGCAGCCAAAGCTGCGTTGGAGGCTGGCCCGCACATCTGCATGGATTTGGACGACGTGCTTGTGCAAGCGGTCGACGTACTCTTTCCATGTGCCGTGCAGTACGTGATCACGGCGGACAATGTCGACACCATCAATGCCTCGATCGTCGTGGAGGGTGCGAACAATCCGTGCACGGCGGATGCCCAGGCGCAGTTGTACGCCCGTGGCGTGAAGGTCATTCCCGACTTCATCGCCAACCTAGATGGCGCCATCGCCGCGCACGTCGAACTGATCAGTGATGTGACCAACGAAGAGAATGTCAAGACCCGGGCGAAGGTCGCCGAGGCCATTGACTTCACCGAGACCAAGGTGACTTCGAACGTCAGGCAGATGCTTGCACTTGCCGATGAAGTCGGCGTGGACCCAGTGCGTGCGGGGTTGTATCTCTCCTACCAGCGGGTCTTCGGCGAAGCATGACCGACTACGCCGTGACATTCGATGACGTGCTTGCGGCGCACGACCGCATTGCAGGTCATATCCATCGGACGCCGGTACTGACGAGCCGAACACTTGATGCCATCAGTGGGCGGTCGTTGTATTTCAAATGCGAAAATATGCAGCGTGTCGGGGCATTCAAATTCCGCGGCGCGACCAACGCAGTCTTGAGTCTCGATGATGCCGCGGCATCACGCGGCGTCTGCACGCACTCAAGCGGCAATCATGCGCAGGCTCTGGCCCTGGCGGCACGGCAGCGGGGCATTCCGGCGTGGATCGTCATGCCGACGACGGCGCCAGCAGTGAAGCGGCGAGCGGTGGAGGGCTATGGAGCGACGGTGGTTCCGTGTGAGCCTACGCTCATTGCCCGAGAGACGACCTGTGCTCAGGTGATTGCGGATACCGGAGCTGCGATGGTGCATCCCTATGAC
Organism: Phycisphaerales bacterium; assembly: GCA_029243925.1. Taxonomy (GTDB): domain Bacteria; phylum Planctomycetota; class Phycisphaerae; order Phycisphaerales; family SM1A02; genus SP202. The sequence continues at coordinate 4,413 of JAQWRC010000271.1, read as the reverse complement.
AATGCTGCGGTCATCGCAGGTCAGGGAACATGCGCCAAGGAGTTGATCGAGGAGGTCGGTCCGCTGGACGTGGTGGTTGCGCCTGTCGGCGGCGGTGGATTGATGAGCGGGTCGTGCATCACGACCAGAGCGCTGTTGCCTGAAGCAACACTGATCGGAGCGGAACCATCAGGGGCCGATGATGCGGCCCGTTCCTTGGAAGCGGGGGTGTGTATTCCACAGGAATCACCCGATACGATCTGCGATGGGCTGCTGACGAGTCTGGGTACGTTGAACTGGCCAATACTTCGTGATCACCTTGAGCGGATCATTACGGTTGATGATGCGCAGGTGGTTGATGCCATGCGCCTCATCTGGGAGCGGATGAAGATCATCATCGAGCCCAGCTGCGCTACGGTACTTGCGGTTGTGCTCGATGAGGCATTCAAGTCCGTTCCCGGTGATCGAGTCGGACTCATTCTGACTGGTGGCAATGTCGATCTTGCGGCGCTGCCCTTCGATTGATCCGCTGATGCGGGGTCAATCCTTTTCCGAGCGCCGTCGCTTCAGTTCTGCGTCGATGAAGCCGTCAAGATCACCGTCGAGCACCGTCTGTGGATTTCCACTTTCATGTCCCGTTCGGTGGTCCTTGACGCGATTGTCGTAGAAGACGTAGCTTCGAATCTGCGACCCCCAGCCTCGGTCGACCTTGCCTCCGGTTGCGGCATCGAGTTCCGCCTGCCGCTTTTCCTCTTCGATCTGCTCGAGCTTGGCCTGCAGGACCGTCAAGGCCTGCCGTTTGTTTTGAGGTTGGTCTCGGAAGGTTGAGGACACCACCATGATGTTGGTGGGCTTGTGAACGATTCGGACCGCGGAAGCGACCTTGTTCACATTCTGTCCGCCTGGTCCGGAAGAGCGGGCGAAGTAGTTGATCTCAAGATCCTTTTCATCGATCTCGAGATCCGTATCCTCGAACTCCGGAATGACATCGACGGTTGCGAAACTCGTTTGCCGCTTGCCTTGCGAGTTGAACGGGCTGACTCTGGCAAGGCGGTGCGTGCCTCGCTCACAGTTCATGTTGCCGAACGCCATCGGTCCCTTGAGGTGATAGGAGACCTGGCTGATGCCGACTTCAGTTCCATGAACCTGAGACAGCTGCTCGTACTTCCATTTGGTGCGATCCCAATACGCTCGGTACATTCGATCGAGGATCGCAGCCCAATCATCGGCTTCGGTTCCTCCGTCACCGGATTGAATCGACACGAAGCAGTTTCGATGGTCGTGTGGGCCGCTCAGCAGCGATTGCAGTTCGACTTTCCCCATTCTGTTGCACAGAAGAAAGAGTTGCTCGTCAGCCTCGACCAGCAGTTCATCGTCATGTTCTTCCCGAGCCAGTTCATAGCCGAGCTTTGCATCATCGAAATCAACCATGACCTCACCGAGCGCATCGGTCTGGGTCTTCAGGAGTTTGAAATGGGAAATCGTCTTCTGGGCCGCATCCTGGTCATTCCAGAACTCGGCTCCATTCATCTGTTCCTGCAGCGAATCACGTTGCTCGATCTTGCTGTCGTAGTCAAAGAGAGTCACGGATGGTCAAGATCCGCGCCTCAAGGTCGTCAATGATCGGTTGGTGGGCTTCGTAGTGCATTGGTGGAACAGTGTACCGCTGGGGCCATCCACGAGCCATCCGCATTGGGGGGTGCCTTTGTGGGTCAACCACGCCTTGCGGAGGTACACTTCCTCGCCATGAACATTTCCAACCGAGCTCGAAATATTCCCCCTTCCTCCACGCTGGCCATTACCGCACAAGTGCGGGCCATGAAAGCCGAGGGAAAGGATGTCATCGGCTTCGGAGCTGGTGAACCCGACTTCACCACTCCTGCTCTGATCTGCGAAGCAGCGGCCAAGGCATTGAGCGGCGGAATGACACACTACGTGCCGACGCCGGGTACGCCGGAAGCACGTGAGGCGGTTGCGGCCAAACTGCGGGAAGAAAATGGCATTGACTGCACAGCGGATCACATCTGCATCAACAATGGTGCGAAGTTCACGGTCTTTCTCGCGCTGCAGGCACTGCTTGATCCAGGTGACGAGGTCGTGTTGCCGACGCCAGCGTGGGTGTCCTACAAGCCCATGATCGAGTTGGCCGGCGGTGTGATGGTTGAAGTCGCCACTGATGCATCCAGTGATTTCAAGATGACGCCGGAGCAACTTGAGCAGGCCATTACATCTGACACGAAGGTCTTGCTGCTCAACAGCCCGTCAAATCCCTGCGGGACGATGTACAGCCAGGATGAAGTTCGCGGTTTGGTGGCGGTACTGGAACGTCATCCACACGTGGTCGTGGTCAGTGATGAGATCTACGAGCGGTTGGTCTACGGAGACGAACCGAATCTATCGATGGGTTCGCTCGCCTCGATGCGGGACCGTGTTGTAACGATCAACGGGCTCAGCAAGGCATTTGCCATGACGGGCTGGAGAATCGGCTACGCCTGCGCTCCTGGCGGCGATGGGGCACTGATCAAAGCGATGAATAAACTTCAGAGCCAGATGACGTCTTCAATCACGTCATTCACCATGCCTGCCGTCGTGGCGGCATTGACCGAGGGGCGTGCGGAGGTCGAGGGGATGCGACAGATATTTGCTGGCCGCGCCAAGCGTATTCACGAGTTGGTATCGGCATGGGATGGCGTCGTGTGCCCTGAGCCAACGGGGGCGTTCTACATCTTCCCGGATATCAGTTGCAGCTTTGGACGTACAAGTCCCGGGGGGATTCGGATCGAGTCGGCCCTTGATTTCGCATCTGCATTGCTGGATGAAACCGGCGTCGCGGTTGTGCCAGGCAATGATTTCCTCGGTCCTGGAGCGAAGCACGTGCGAATGAGCTTCGCCACATCCGAGGATCTCATTCTCGAGGGGTGCCGCCGCATGGAGGACTGGCTGGGGCAGCTTTCTGCTTGTGAGCAGGTTGCTTCTGGCTGATCTATGTCCACTTTCGGGCTCTAAACGCGATTTCATAGCATTCAGCGTGGTTCTCGGACGCCTCTGCATTGATAGCAGCATGGACAGGCAACCCCTGCGTGGTTAGAATCTTCGCTTCGATATCAAATGAGCAATGCAACGCAAGAAAGAGGGGATGTACCCCATGAGCCTTATGGCTGAATCAAAGAGCAAGATCATCAGTGACTTCGGTCGGAGCGAGTCCGATTGCGGATCGCCCGAAGTCCAGATTGCGATTCTCACCTCACGCATTGAGGAGCTCAATGAGCACCTCAAGAGCAATAAGAAGGATCACGCCTCTCGGCGCGGTCTTTTGAAGATGGTGGGACGGCGTAACAGCCTTCTTCGTTTCCTGTCGCGTACTCGACCCGAACAGTATCGGGACACGATCAAGCGACTTGGCCTGCGAAAGTAATCGCTGACCTTATACGGGTACCGCCTGATCGGGCGGCAGTGGACGAGAGACACCTCCACGCAAACGTGGTGTCACCCGTCTTCTGTCTCTGGATCTCAGCGGTGCCGAACTCTCAATACGGGACGACCATCGCGCCATGTAGGTGCGCGGCACCCGAGAAGGAATCAGAACAATGAAAGACATCTTTGTCGAACGTGAAGTTGGCGGACGTATGCTCCGCTTTGAAACCGGAAAAGTCGCGAAACTTGCCAGTGGCGCGATTATTGCCCGATATGCCGATTCCGCCGTGCTCTGCACAGCGATGCGTGCAGATCCACGCCCGGGACTCGACTTCTTCCCCCTCCAATGCGACTACCGTGAGAAGCTCACTGCTTCGGGCAAGTTCCCCGGTGGATTCCGTAAGCGTGAAGGCGCACCAGGCGAAAAGGAAGTCCTGACGATGCGGATGATCGATCGTCCGATTCGTCCCCTGTTCCCTGACGGGTTCATCGATGAGGTCCAGCTGCAGTGCTGGGTCATGAGTCACGATGGCCAGAACGATACCGACGTCCTCGCATGCACCGGCGCTTCCGCAGCACTGTGCTGCACGGATGCTCCGTTTGAAGGTCCAGTTGCAACCGTTCGTGTCGGACGTATCGTGACCGACTCCGGTGAGCAGTTCGTGCTCAACCCAACGCAAGCTCAGATGGAATATTCCGATCTGGATCTCGTGCTTTCAGGCCATTCCGACGGCGTCAACATGATTGAAGTCGGCGCAGCTGAAATCAGTGAAGCAGACCTTCTCGAAGCAATGACCTTTGGTATCAAAGAAGGAATCAACCCGATTCTTGAGTTGATCGAAGAGCTTCGCGAAAAATGCAATGCACCAGAAAAACGAATGGGTGAGCTCTCACTTCCCAGCGAGGAAGTCATGGAAGTCGTCAAGGGTGCGATCTATGACGACCTGGTTGAAGCGCGGAAACTCAAGGGCAAGAAGATTCGCAACGACAGGGTTGCAGAACTTCGAGAAAAGGTGCTTC
>JAQWRC010000066.1 GCA_029243925.1 Phycisphaerales bacterium | reverse complement strand
AGGAACATCATGAAGGACAGGCGGCTGCCCAGTCCCAGACCCATTCGCGGCGCGGCGTTCGTATGCATTGGTGCTCCATCCTGATTGAAAGGTGTGCGTCAGGATATCGTCTGCACTACATCAGTACATAAAAACACGGCGACCGGGCCCCGGAGGCCCGGTCGCTGGGAGGGCGAACCCACCATATGCTCCGCCATCCACTCATGTTGATTACCTGGCACCTCGAGGGAGGAAGTACCACGATCCTGTTCGGACGAGGACCGGCCACGGTTCCACCTGATGGATCACATTCAAAATGAAACCAAAAAGCAGCCATGCTGCCGTCAAAAACAGCCTTATTCAGAAATCTACGTACTTTGATCCCCGCGCTGTGAGATCTGGCCTGGAGCGACGCAGTACAGGTAGAGAGAAGACCACACACGTCTCCTTTCAACACGATCTCTCATCCTTGCGCGTGGGCGCCTCCCGGAACGGTTCTGGGAGGACGCCTGCATTTTCTCCACGTAGTAATCAACTGAGCGGAATGTTCTAAACTGCACCCCATGACACCCTGCTCCGATCTGAGAAGCGACACCATCACTCAGCCGACCGCTGCAATGCGTGACGCCATGATGAATGCTCCACTGGGAGATGATGTCCTCGGCGATGACCCCACCGTCCTGGAACTGCAACGTCGCATGGCAGAACTGCTGGGCAAGGAGCAGGCCTGCTTCGTCCCATCAGGAACCATGGCCAATCAACTTGCCATCCGAACGCAAACGCATCCAGGAGATGAAATTCTATGCCACGACGACTCGCACATCTATCGATATGAGGCGGGCGGTCCAGCTGCGCTCTCGGGATGCAGCTTCGCATTTCTTCCTGGGCAACGCGGCATGTTTGAAGCGGACACCATCAATGAACATGTCCGCATCGATGACGCGCACTTTCCCAACTCAAGTCTCCTCGTGGTGGAGAACACGCAGAACCGTGGCGGCGGCGCCCCCTGGCCCATGAATCAACTGGCTGCGGTCACGCAACGTGCACATGAACTTGGACTGAAACGACATCTAGACGGAGCTCGCCTCTGGAACGCCTCCGTTGCCACCGGCGAAACACCAAAAAGCATCGCCGCCCATTTCGACACGGTCTCCACATGCTTTTCCAAAGGACTCGGCGCACCAGTGGGATCGATCGTCGCTGGCGATGCGGCGACCATGGCCCGCGCCCATCGCTTTCGAAAGATGCTCGGTGGCGCCATGCGGCAATCCGGTCTTCTTGCTGCGGCCGCGCTGTACGCCATCGACCACCACATCGATCGTCTCGCTGAAGACCACGAGCGGGCACGACGACTGGCGGAGGCCATTGCGAGTTGCAAGGGGCTGTCCGTTGATGCGTCCAGCGTCGAGACGAACATCGTCTACTTCGACGTCGACAATGCTCCCGAGTTCGTCAAAGCACTCGACATGCACGGCGTCCGGATGCTCGATCTGGGCCCAAGCCGGGTCCGGGCCGTTACCAGCCTCGCCATTGACGATGACGGCATCGATCATGCCATCAAGGTGCTTCAGGATCTCACCTCGTGATCGACTGGGGTACCATGCCCGCGTGCCCAACTACCTGACAGATCTTCCTCCCGGCCCCGAACCTCCAACGACCCTCAATGCGGTCATTGAAATTCCATCGGGCTCGAGCAACAAGTACGAGTACGACAAGACACTCAATGTCTTCAAACTCGACCGAACACTCTTCAGTCCCGTGCACTACCCGGGAGCCTATGGCTTCATTCCGGGTACGCATGCCGAGGACGGAGATCCACTGGATGTACTCGTCCTCCTCGATGGCTACTGCTTCACGGGGGCCGTACTTGAAGTACGTCCGCTGGGCGTACTTGGCATGAGTGATGAGAAGGGACCAGACCACAAGATTCTGGCCGTGCCGACGACTGATCCTCGCAGAAACGAAATGCAGGGCCTCGAGCACCTGCCCAAGCATCTGCTTCGTGAGGTGGATTACTTCTTCCACATCTACAAGGATCTCGAAGGGAAACATGCTGATACCTACGGGTGGCATGACCGTGAGGATGCGCACCGCGTCATTGAAGAGAGCATCGCGCGTTACGATCAGATGCACGCATCATGACGCTCCGTTGCCGGCGACCTCGAAGGTTCGCCTTGTTCATATTGGCGACGTTGCCCTGCTGCCTTCCTGCTGCAGCGGACCCACTTCCGCAAACCGACGATCAACAAATCACGCCCGATGGGATTGCATTTCTGCTGACTCGGCAGGAGGGGCCGAATCAGGCCGAGTGGCCCTACGAAGGCGTCTACCGTGTGCGCGAAGCCGGGGAGCGTGCGATCCCCATCGGATACCGCGTCGGCGGGACAGCCCTGGTCAGCACGGCACTGCTTCGAGCTGCACCGGCCGAGGACGATCAGGAACGCAAAAACGCATTGGCTCGGGCAACGCGGTTTCTTTGCGATGCCACCACGCATGAACAGATGCAGTGGAAGGACTACGAAGGTGGCTACGACGTGCGTGGCTGGGGATATATCTATGCCCTGAGTTTTCTGACCGAACTGCAGGCACACCACGGAATCCCACTCGATCAGGAGACATCGGTCCAGAACGCCATCACGTTCTACGCGAGCGCATTGCAGGGGATCGCCATCCCGGAATGGGGCGGTTGGAACTATGCACGCCGCCAAGCAGAACGACCAGCGCCACAAGCCCCATTCATGACGGGCCCTGCACTGCAGGCATTGTTCGCAGCATCCAACGCCGGAATCGCCGTCGACGCTGAACTCATCAATCGAGCCCTTGACGCACTTGAACGATCTCGATCCACGACCGGAGCCGTCGAGTACAGCGGTGGAATGACCCAAGCCGATCCAGCGACACACGTCGCTGGATCTGCAGGTCGCATGCTCGCCAGCGAAACCACACTTCTTCTGGCCGGTCGCGGATCCGTCGATCGAGTGCGAAGCTCGCTGGACTCATTTCTGGCATTCTGGAATGAGCTGGAAGCGAGGCGATCCAAATCAGGTACCCACAAGGGGCCCTACGCCGTCGCCCCGTATTATTTCTTCTTTGCTCACTATTACGCCGCTCAGGCGATTGAAATGCTTCCGGAAGCAATCCGCGAGGAATACCGCGGACAACTTCGGGCGAGACTGCTTGAGGTGCGCTATGAAGACGGCACATGGAACGATCGTGTCTTTCCAAGATCGGCCAGCTACGGCACAGCACTCACTCTGCTTTCACTCAACATGCCCGATGCAACCCCACCTGCACCATGGGTACCCACACAACCGAATCCTTCCTCTGACTGAAAGGCACTGATTCATGCCCCCCTTTCTGCTTGCTCTGACCATCATGGGCGGCTTCACACTGCTGCTCTCGCTGCTGCTGACCTTTCTTCCTCGGATAGGCATGGGGATGATCACCGCCCCACTGACTCGAGCCCCCGGACTTGATCTCGCCGTTGCTCTGCTTTCGTGGATTCCATGGATTCCCGCTGGCATCCTCTGGGGATGGATTGGCGTACTTGGCGCCGTCCTCGGTCAAGCGTTGGCGCTCATGACCTGGGCGGCAATCCACGAATTCGCGAATCGCCACCATCCTGGCCGACGCGTCATCGTGAAATTCATCAATCGATTGATCGGCCGTCCCAGAAATCATGCCGCTCTCTGGGTCACCTCGATCGTGTATCCGGTTTTCTGGGGCATTCGGCTGGCGCAGTACACGCTGTATCCCATGCTCGTTCTGCTCCTTCGATTTCCGTCCTACAAGCAGTCGGAATGGATCAATGTCAGTCGGCAGAAGTTCGACGGTCTTGTCGGGCATGACCTCATCTGGTGCCTGTACTGCGATTGGATGACAGGCGTCTACGCACTCGGTGGGGAGATGCTCCGCAATGTGGAATCCTTCTGGTGTCCGATCCGATTCTACGAAGGCAAGAAATGCGCCAACTGCGTCGTGGACTTCCCCGATATCGATGGCGGATGGGTTCCCGCGGATGGAACGATGCAGGACGTCGAGCAGGTGCTCAAGGAACAGTACGAAACAGATGGGCCCCGAGCATGGTTCGGCCATCCAGTACGGATGACGATCAACGGCGACGATGCCGACGACGTGTAGTCAGTCCCACTTTCCTTGTCGCCCTTTTTTGATCGAGCCACGCTGTTTCTTTGATTCAAGCCGGCGTGTCTTGGATGCCCGGGTGGGCTTTGTCGGCCGACGTGTCTTGATCGGCGCCAATGCCTCACGCAGCAATGCTATGAAGCGTTCCGTGGCCGCCTGACGATTTGCCGCCTGCGTTCGATGCCGCTGAGATGTAATGCGAAGAATGCCCGCCTTCGTGATCCGAGTGCGAAGTGCTGTTTGGATTCGCTGCCGTTGGGCGTCGGTCAAACTCGATGACCCCTCCACATCGAAGAGCAATGTCACCCGCGTCTCTAACTTGTTGACATTCTGGCCACCGGGCCCGGTGCTTCGCGAAAGCTGCATGCGAAGTTCACTCGGATGGATGTGCAAGGATCGAGAAATCTCAAGCATGGAACTGATGCCTCGAGTGTACCGCGCCACTGGCACGCACAAACTCCTCCGGCCATGGCGCCAAATGTGGCGACGGGATGATTGCGAAAATCAAACCGCCTGCGATCCGGGAGGAGTCGGATAATCAATCGTCGTCGTCGGAAAGGCGAAGTCCGCTCCATGGTCTGCCACAATCTGGCCAATGCCCAACATGATGTCCTGCTGCAATTTGAACCAGGATGTATCACCCATATCCGGCAACGCGTAGCACGTCACACTGATGTTGAGACTCGAATCGCCGTACAACGAAAAGTAGACGCGGTGCGCATGGTCGGGATCGATGAGATCATGATTGTCCAGATAGACTTCAATCCCCTTGACCACCGGCTCCACTCTGGCGAAGTCCTCGTACCGCAATCCAAGATCGAACTGATAGCGGCGCTGTTGGCGCTTTCCAAAATTCATGATGGGATTGGTCAGGAACATCGAGTTGGGGAGAATGAATGGAACCCCATCCCACCCACGTACCGTTGTTTGATACAGCCCGATCTTCTCGATACTGCCAGTGACTGAATTGACCTGAATGCCGTCGCCGATCTTGAAGGGTCGACTGAAGAGGATCATGATTCCGCCAAAGAAGTTCTT
>JAQWRC010000065.1 GCA_029243925.1 Phycisphaerales bacterium | reverse complement strand
GAGCCCTCGGCGGTCGAAATTCGTACGGCGTCGCCATGATCTATCTTTAATGCCGCCGATTGCTCGTACAGGACCGTACCGAGTGACTCGGCGGCCTTCGCTTCACCAATACAAAGATTGAGTGGATGCAGGTGGCCATTGCCCATGTTCAACAAGGCACCAATGTAGTGCTGCGTACCGAGCGCATCACAGGTCTCGTCCCGTGACATCATGCGATGTTCAAACGGGTAATTTCGCCTGGCGAGTTCCTCGTTTGCCGCCTCGAAGTCTCTGAGGTGCCGCTCCTTCAGTGCGACGTCTACGTAACCATGCTTCAAATCACAATCAATATCATAGCGCTCCACACGATCACGGATGATCTCGTGACCCCGCCAGCCCATATCCCAGATCATGTCGGCGTGCGCGGGATTCTTCTTGTTGAGCCGCTCGGTACCGCTGAGCCCACCGATCATCTGGCCACCATTGCGGCCAGATGCTCCCCAGCCGATACGATTTGCCTCGAGGACACAGACCTTGTAACTACGTTCCGCCAAGGACAGGGCAGTAGATATCCCGGTAAATCCACCTCCGACCACACAGACGTCGACCCGAATATCCTCCTTCAACCGGGGATAGTCGGTGACCTCATTGACGGTGGCCGCGTAGTAAGAGCCGGTGTGTTCCTGTGCAAAATCCATGGATCCTTCCAATCGAGATCTCTTGTTAACTCGCCGAGTATGAAGTATTTGGGACACCGGAAAAATACTTTTGCTCAACTTCGCCAGCGGCGATAATCCCGGTTCGGCCCCAATCTTTGAGAGCGCTACCCTATGAAAATCGCCACCGCCTTCTTCCTCGCCGGCACGCTCGCAGGTTGCACGCCAACAGAACAACCCTCCGACGTCACGGGCGCCGAAATGGTGTTGACCAATGGCCATATCTATACCGTCGATGGGGCCCGTAGCTGGGCCGAAGCCGTCGCCATTACGGAAGGAAAGATCAGTTTTGTCGGATCAGCGGCCGAAGCAGAAGCATCGATCGGCGGCAATACCACTGTTATCGACCTCGATGGCCGCATGCTTCTACCGGCTTTCCAGGATAGCCACATCCATCCCATCGGAGCCGGTATCGAAGCGTCTCGTGTCGATTTGAATGGACTTGATAGTGTCGGCGCCTACCGGTCCGCGATTGGCGAGTACGCAACCGCGAACCCGGATGTCGAATGGATTACAGGTGGCGGCTGGTCGATGTCGGAATTCGGTCCCGGGGGCCGCCCGAGCAAGTCCATTATCGACGAACTGGTCCCGGACCGCCCTGCCTATTTGTCTTCCGCAGATGGTCACACCGGCTGGGCAAACAGTCGTGCCCTGGAGATCGCCGGAATTGACGACGACACACCGAACCCATCCGACGGGATCATTGATCGTGATCCGGTAACCAGCGAAGCCATCGGAAGCCTACAGGAAGGTGCGATGACAATGGTCACACGGCATATCCCACAGGAGACATTGCAGGACCGCATTGCAGGGCTCAGGTACTCCATGGATCTCCTACACAGCTACGGCATCACGGCTATCACCGACGCCATCGTCAATCGCCCGGAGCTCGAAACCTATGCAACACTCGACGCCAACGGAGAGCTGGATCTCCGGGTCATTGGTTCACTCTGGTGGGACCGGGCCAAAGGCCTCGAACAGATGGATGACCTGGTAGCCTTGCGCGACGAGTTCAGTAACGGCGGCCAGCTTCGTCCGACCACGATCAAGATCATGCAGGACGGCGTCATGGAGAATTACACTGCCGCCATGCTAGAACCCTACCATGTGGACAGCAGGACAAAGGGCATTCCCATGGTCGAACCCGAGCAACTGAAAGAAGCTGTGGTTGCCGCCGACGCAGCAGGCTTCCAGGTGCATTTTCATGCGATTGGCACCGCCGCCGTCCGTCAGTCGCTGGATGCGATTGAAGAAGCGCTACTCGAAAATGGCCAGAGTAGCCTCCGACACCACATTTCGCATCTGCAGATGATTCACCCAGATGACATCTCCCGCTTCAGGGAGCTCGACGCGATCGCCAACTTCCAGCCCCTGTGGGCTTACAACGATGATTACGTCACTGAACTGACAGTTCCGTTTATCGGTGAGGAGCGCGCGCAGTGGATGTACCCGATCAAATCGGTCCTCGACACGGGCGCCGTCGTTGCCTTTGGCAGCGACTGGTCAGTCTCGACGGCCAATCCGTTGCCACAAATCGAGACTGCGATTACGCGCCTGAGCGCCACAGGCGAGGACTACCCAGTCATGCTGCCGGAGGAGCGCATTGATCTCGAGTCGGCCATCGTCGCATTCACGATCAATGCAGCGTTTCTCAATCGACACGAGGACGTGACAGGCTCCGTCGAGGTCGGCAAGCACGCTGACCTGATTGTGCTCGATCGAAATTTATTCGACATCGACGCAGTGGAGATTTCGGAGACCCGAGTGTTGCTGACGCTGTTTGGCGGCAAAGTCGTGCACGGGGATCCAGCCGCCCTTTAGGAGCCACCATGAGTCACGTCACCGTCATTGGTTTGGGTGCGATGGGTTCCGCCATCGCCAACGCCTTTCTCAACGCTGGCCATGATGTCACCGTCTGGAATCGCAGTGCGGACAAAGCCGAGTCCCTGAAGTCGTCTGGCGCGATGTGTGCGAATACACCGGCAGAAGCGGTCGACGTAAGCCCGATCATTGTCATCTGTATCGATGACTACGCCGCAACCTGGAACCTCTTCGAGCAGTTCAAACTGGGGCCGGCGCTGAACGAAAAAACGCTGGTGCAGTTTTCAACGGGGACACCAAAAGAAGCACGCGATACCGAGGCTGGTGCAAAGCTATACGGCACTGGCTATCTCGACGGTGCAATCCTTGCCTACCCCCGTGAGATGGGACATGACGCACTGGTCACAATCTGTGGCCATGAAGGCACCTATACCGGCGTAAAGCGCTTGCTAGATGCC
>JAQWRC010000061.1 GCA_029243925.1 Phycisphaerales bacterium | reverse complement strand
CCCCGCGGTCCAGACCGTACTCCACGCTGCGTTTCCAGCGGAAGCATCTGAAGAAGGATCATCGAAGACCGCCTCGACTCGCCCTGCTTCCGCAAACACATCATTGAAGGTTGCAGCCCCGACGACTTCCGCCGTCCACTGAACGGTAAGAACTGCCACGGTATCCACCACCAGCAAACCCAATGCAAGTCCAACCAGCCCCACGGCCAAATACCCCACCATGTGCAAAGGCTTGTTGAGCAGATAGGCCCACGCCCTCTGCATGGCATCGCCACCATCACAATGCTCGACTGCCACAGCGGGCACAAGCAGCGCACAGCCAAACGCATACCCCAACAACAGGAATACCAGCAGGAATCCAATGAGCAGCGCAAGCCCATACAGCAGTCCGGTCAGGATGTTGAGCACGGGAAGATTCATTCCGACAAGCCCGATCAAGAGCAGGATGCCACATACGACCGCGGCGAGCACAAACGGAATGACCAACGCCATCCAGAAACTCCACCAGTGATCCAGTGCATGCTGCATTGCTTCACGCATGGTCAACCGTTCTTCCGCTGCGATCTGACATGCCTCCATTCTGGCCAAGGCGCCGCCGCCAACTCCAATGACCAACATGAAGAACAACCCGTAGATGCAGAGGAACCAGCACTGCCCCGCATGCCAGAGTGAAGATGGCAACCCGTACACCGTATCGCGGGCAGCACCATAGATTGCGCCGGGTGAGCCACGCGATGCACCCTCGACAAACTGATCAAGATTCTGACCAAGTACATTGACGGATGCTTCGAAGGCTCCACGTGGCCGAATTGCGTTGATCTGCTGCATGGTGCGATTGATCGTCTTGACTTGATCCAACTCGCCCTCGGCGATTGACTTCGCCTTGGCTTGCGACAGCATGGCCAGCACCTCACGTGCGGAGGGCGTAGGCGCATCCGATGCCAGGTCGCTTGCTCCCCAACGGCGAGCTGCTCTACGCAACTGTCCCTGTGCATCAAGTGCATGCTCAGTGAACTCGCCACCAGAAAGTCCGCGGGCGCTGACCGTACCGGGTACAACCGCATCCCAGACCTGCCCACCAAAGATGAGTACGGTGATCACCAATAACCCGATGATCAACCTCCCAGGTTGCAGGGATGTACCTACGGCCTTGAGGATGCTCGGGAAACGCCAGCAACGATATCCAGTCATGTTCATGTCATGCTCCGACAGCCATTCTGCCGTGCATCGGTTCACCGTGTCAATGAAGGATCGGTAATCCTGCAAAATCCGGCCCAAAGCGCACGCCATGCAGGCCTACTGGAAGCCGCCGTGAGGCCGTTTCCAGTGATTGGCTCAAATATCAAACAATGCCGGACAACCGGGCCGTCTACTTCTTCTTGAAGTAGTCGCCCTTGTACTTGTTCTGGAACTTCTCAACCCGACCGGCTGTATCCACGAAGGATGATTTGCCAGTGAAAAATGGGTGTGAGCCCGACCAGATTTCAACGTTCAACTCCGGAACGGTCGCCCCAACGGTCATGACCTCTTCGCCGCGGAAGAATACCTTGGCTTCTGGGAAGTACTCTGGATGAATGCCGTCTTTCATGGTCGTTCTCATTTCGAAGGCCGAATCTGGACAAGGACCCAACGTGGCCCCTGTGAAGCCCCATATGTTAGGTCGACACACCCCAAATGCAAGCCAAAGGGAAATCGGGCTGACCGCAACAGGCGGCCTCTGCTGAATGCATCGATAAGTTTTTCTTGGACTCATTGGGTCATATGCCCGAAAAGTGGTATTCTGCCCGATCTGATCCCCTGTAGCTCAATTGGTAGAGCGAGCGGCTGTTAACCGCTAGGTCGCTGGTTCGAGTCCAGCCGGGGGAGTTTCAGGCCCCGTCTTTCTTTGGCGGGGCCTTTTCTATTTGATTCCCTTGTGATGCGAGCAGCGGCTTCCTAGATTTGAATATGTGAACGCCCGCGCCGCCAAGATGATCCCCGCTTTGACCATCGCTGCATGTGCGATCGTGACTCCTACGACCCACGCCGTGAACGACATCGAATTCAACCGTGATGTCCTCCCCATTCTCACCAACAACTGTTTCAAGTGCCATGGACCTGACCCCAACACCAGGCAGGCTCAACTACGACTCGATTCATATGAGGGCATTGTTGCGCAACGTGACGGCGGTGCCGCTGTGGTCCCTGGAGATCCCAAGGCGAGCATGCTGCTGGCACGAATCACCGCCTCTGGCGACGATCGCATGCCGCCGGTCGAATCGAACCTTGAACTCACTGATCGGGAAATCGAGATCCTCACACTGTGGATCGAACGCGGTGCGTCATGGGAAACACATTGGGCATTCCAAGCCCCCGCTCAAATCGAACTCCCCGAGGTCACAGACACGTCATGGCCGCGCACTGGAATCGACTACTTCATACTGGACCGATTGGAAGATGCTGGACTGAGCCCAAGCCCACCCGCAAATCGACGAACCTTGATCCGTCGCGTTTCACTCGATCTGAATGGATTGCCCCCCACACAGGAAGAAGTCGAAGCGTTTCTCAACGATGACGAGAACGGCGCCTATGAGCGCGTCGTCGATCGCCTGCTAGCTTCACCCCGATACGGCGAGCACATGGCCAGACCTTGGCTCGATCTGGCCCGGTACGCAGACAGTCAGGGATTTGAGAAGGACAATCCACGCGTCATGTGGCGCTACCGTGACTGGGTGATCAATGCATTGAATGAAGATGTCCCCTTCGACACGTTCACTCGCGAACAACTCGCCGGAGATCTCATGGAATCACCGGAGCTCCCGCAGCTCATCGCCACCGGATTCCACCGTAATACGCAGACAAATACCGAGGGCGGCACCGACAACGAGGAATTTCGAAGCGCAGCCGTGATCGATCGGGTGAACACCACGATGCAGGGCTG
>JAQWRC010000060.1 GCA_029243925.1 Phycisphaerales bacterium | reverse complement strand
CAAGTACATCGAAGTTGTCGTCGACATCTCCCGGATTGATGATCTCGGCCCGATCGATGTGCTCATGTCCACGCATTGCGTGAATGACATCCATGCCCTCTGTGACATGTCCGAAGACTGGATCGGTGCCATGAAGATGGTGGGTTGGTGCATGTGTGATATAGAACTGCGATCCAACCTGTTTGTCTTTCCCGATCCTCGTCATGACGATGCTGCCTTTGAAATGAAATCTCGCATTCGCCAGTTCTGATTCATCCGCAACCGTATATCCGGCATCGGCGTAGGAGGGGAACGTTTCGCCGCGGGGCACGCCGCCTTGAGAGATGAACCCGACCTGTACATTGTGAAAGGGTGAGCCTTCGTAAAATCCTGCCTTGCACAGGGCAAGAAAGTTCGCCACGGTGACGGGGGCATTGGTGGCATACAGCTCAAGTGTGACGGGCTTCCCATCGATGATGAGGCGTACGATCGGGTTGTTGGAGTTCGCCTGTGCTTCACGGATCGCCTGTTCATCAGCCCATGCCTGAATCATCCTTGGTCGCATCGACAGGCGATAGTCGCGGTCGCGGTTCTCCTGTGGGTAGTCTGGATCATTGTTGTCCTCCAGGGCAAGGAGTTGGGCAATGGAGGGCCGGATTTGCTGGTCCATGTAGAGGCAGTCGGCCAAAAGCAGGCCGATGTCTGGTCGCATTCGCAGGGCGTCGTCCAGTGTGCCGATCAGTTCAATGGCTTCAGTGTAGAGGTTGGCACGTCGGAGTCGTCGGGCAAGCAGGAATGTCACTTCAACATCCTCTGGATGGAGTTCATGCAGCCGCTGTGCAAATGCAACACTGCGATCGACATCCTGCGTTCCGACCATGTCGACCAGAGTCATGATGATGATGGAAGCCGTTTGTTCCTGGGAAAGTCGTTCAAAGTCGAGATCGACACGTGCCGGGTCATGCTTTTCGAGCATCTCGTACAGGGCAAGCGCATATGCGGGGCGATCAGGAAGCAGTACAAGAAGGTCACGAAGGATTTGAATCGTGCGTTCCGGATTAGTGGTGGCGTGAATTGATGCCCATTCCCAGCCATCGCGAACGCGGGTTGGTTCGGCAGTCAGGATGTTGGAGTAGAGGGCATCGGCGGCCTCCAGATCTCCGAGGTAGGCGCAGATTTGTGCTTCGAGCAGTTGGCCATCGAGCATGTACGGGTAGCGTGCGCAGTACTCATGCGCATCAGTGCGCACCATCCTCATGGCTGGAAGGTCAGTGTGTGTTCGAGCATTCCTGAAACGAGCCTGGAGCTCTTTGAGTTCAAGGAGATCGGCGTCAGTTTCCGTGGCGGGCTGGGTAGAAGGTGACGAGGGTGCCGGTTGTCCTCCAGCGGCTATTCCAGTGGCCGTGATCACGATCCCAAGGAGACATGTGGACATCAGTTTCATGTGGAGTGTCCCGAAGTGGGGGCCGCAGGCGGGTATTCGCAACTTGTCCGATCAGTTTCCCATACGCGAACGCTAACGAGGCGCGATCGGGCATCATGGAGATGGTTCGCGAGGAGGCGGTGGCATTCAACGGTGATGTTTTCAAGTGTTGAACTGGTTGTCTTGAAGGCCTCGATG
>JAQWRC010000059.1 GCA_029243925.1 Phycisphaerales bacterium | reverse complement strand
GAGTCACTCCCGGCGTGTTGTGAGGAACCCGGCCGTTGTGGCGGGAAGATTGGAGCAAAGCGTGTCAAGCGCCATCTACAAGAGTGGACAGGGTTACTGGGTACGGCTGATGTCGGCGATCGCCTTTGGCGTCGTCGTGATTCTGGGGCTGAACTGGCTCTGGGGTTGGCTGGCCACCATGTCCTTTGACGGTCTTGAGACCGTCTACGTTCAGGTCGGCGCGATTCTCGTCTTTGCAGCCATATTTGGTGGCATCGGATTTCACGTCATCGGGAAGCGCAAGCGCACCGTTGATTTCTTCGTCGCCACTGAAGGTGAGATGAAAAAGGTGAACTGGTCGTCCAAGCGTGAACTGAATCGTTCTACGTGGGCAGTTATTGCCTTTACGGTCGGCCTGGCCCTCTACTGCTTCGTATTTGACAAGATTTTCTTCGTCCTCTTCTATTGGGTTGGCGTGCTTGATGCGTCATCAACCAGCTGATGCCAGGGAGCGAGTGCATGCTCGAACAAGATCACAGCCAACCTACAACTGAGGACGTGGTAGCAGAAATGCCCGCTGAGCAGTGTGACGCATCCATTGCTCCGGCGCCGGAGTCACCTGCCGTGGAATCCGCTCCTGCGGAAGCTGCCGTTGCTCCTGCAGATGCAGAGCCACAAGATTCCAACTCGTCGGATGACGAGGAGAACTTCGATCCGGCCGTGGACATTCCGATGTACCG
Source organism: Phycisphaerales bacterium (assembly GCA_029243925.1). Lineage (GTDB taxonomy): Bacteria > Planctomycetota > Phycisphaerae > Phycisphaerales > SM1A02 > SP202. Next base: position 12,399 of record JAQWRC010000059.1, on the reverse strand, counting down.
GCAGGGATTCGATTGGTTCGTGCTCCGTGTTGCCTCCAACAAGGAGAACTACGTTCGTGACACCTTGCAGAAGAAGGTGCAGATCGAGCAGCTTGAGACGGCTGTGGGGCGCATCATGGTGCCTACCGAAAAGACTCGGACGCTCAAGGGTGGCAAGGCCAGAGTCACTGAGACCAAACTCTATCCCGGGTACATCTTTGTCGAGATGAAGCTTGATGCGGCCGGCCGAATTCCCCAGGACGTCTTCTTTCTCATCAAGGAGACCACAGGCGTGGGTGATTTCGTAGGGACGGCGGGACGTCCGACGCCCATGTCGCCCGCCGAGGTCGAGAAGATGCTCTTTGACTCCCGGATGCCTGAAGAGGATCCGACGGTCAAGCTCGAGTTCGAGAAGGGTGACAATGTCACGATCAATGAAGGTCCCTTCGAGAGTTACGAGGGCACCGTCGATGAGGTGCTCCCCGACAAGGGACTGGTCCGCGTGCTCGTCACGATCTTCGGTCGCCAGGCGCCAGTCGAGCTTGAGTACTGGCAGATCTCCAAGGCCGACGAATAATCCACAGGCCACCTGTTGAACAGAATCTCTGCAGCCTCGGTTGATCCGAGGCTGCTTCGTATGGATTCCTCGGCAGGCATGCTTCGCCTCGCGTACCATCCACACATGGCCATCGACCAGCAATCCATCACGCAGTTTGAAGCCGATTACAAGCGCACAAAGGCGCAGATTCAGCGAATGATCGTTGGACACGAAGCCATCATCGATGGCGTTTTGACCTGCCTTTTCGCTGGTGGCCATGCGTTGTTGGAAGGTGTTCCCGGACTGGGCAAGACACTGCTTATTCGCTCATTGTCTGAAGCTTTGCATCTGGACTTTTCACGCATTCAGTTTACGCCTGACCTCATGCCCGCTGATGTCACGGGAACGACCATCGTCGTTGAAACCGATTCCGGCCGGGAGTTCAAGTTTCGGCAGGGTCCGATTTTCGCTCAGATCGTTCTCGCGGATGAAATCAACCGCGCGACTCCCAAGACGCAGTCGGCCATGCTCGAGGCGATGCAGGAGCGTTCTGTCACAGTGGGGGGCGAGACGTACAAACTGGAACGACCGTTTTTCGTGATGGCGACGCAGAACCCAATCGAGCAAGAGGGAACCTACCCGCTCCCAGAAGCTCAACTTGATCGGTTCTTCTTCAAGCTCCATGTTGGATATTCGACACGAGAGGAACTGGCGGAGATCCTCGATCGCACGACTTCGGATACACAGATAGAACTTGAGGAAGTGCTGGATGCTGAAGCGATCCTTGCCCATCAGAAATGCATTCGACAGGTTGAAGTTCCAGCTGGTGTTCAGGACTACGCTGTCCGCCTGGTGATGTCCACACATCCCGGCGGCAAACTTGCCACGCCTCAGGTCAACTCCTACTTCCGCTTTGGTGCCTCGCCACGCGCGGCGCAGACACTGGTGCTTGCCGCCAAGGTCGGTGCCATGCTTGATGGACGAGGATCGGTGCAGCACGACGACATCAAGAATGTCGTTCTCCCCGCGATGCGACATCGCTGTCTGGTGAACTTTGAGGCTGAGGCTGAGGGCCTGACCACTGATGATGTACTTCAGAATTTGATTGATACGGTGCCAGCCGACATCGGCCAGCTGAGTTCCTGACCCCCGCAAGGATTTCATGTCATGCTTTCTATCATTCCCGTGCTTGTGCTGACGGCTCCATTCACCTTTGATCCGGCCGTGACGGGCCACGATCTCCCATCTCTATCCTCCATGGAGGATGTGAAGCAGACAGCAGCAGATGAGCAGCCGGTTCCCGGGTTCGGCCAGCTTGATGAGTTCTCCCGCGGCACCCGCATTACGTTCACGACCCAGTACGCGCATCTGTTCACCAGCGACGTGGATTCAAATCAGGGAGAGTTCGCGCTGGACCGACTGCGACTGAAGCTGCAGGGCGTGACGGCGCTCAATGATTCGTGGGATCTGAACTACGGGTTCAAGTACCAGTTTGATGGTTATGATTTTGCCGGCCGGGGGTTCTTCGGTGCAGACGACAAGCCCTGGACGGATATTCATACCGTGGTGTTCAATATCGGGGCGACCGTCAAGTTGACGAAACAGTGGCGCGGTTTCTTCGGTGGCCAGTTCCGGTTCGCCCGCGAGACTGATGCGGGCTGGAGTGACGGATTTGAAGGTGGTGGAGCATTTGGGGCCAGCTACTCGTTTGACGAGAATCTGACTCTTGGTGGCGGGTTGGGAATTGAAAGCCAGCTCGAGGACAGCGCCTATGTGTATCCAATAGTCGTTGTCGATTGGCGCATCAACGACAAGTGGTCCGTGAACACACGAATAACCTCCGGGTGGGGAGATTCGGCTGGGGCGCAGCTCATCTACGACTGGACGGATTCGTTCCAGATTGCGTTGGGCGCAAACTACGATTACCAGCGATTTAGACTGAATGATGAAGGTCCGACTCCAGATGGCGTCGGGCATTTCACGGCAATGCCCGTGTACCTTCGATTTACATGGGCCCCAAAGCCGAATATCGATTTGACGGCATTTGTCGGAATGAATGTCTCAGGCGAACTGGAGTCACAAAATCGCATGGGGAACACCGTCTCCAAGCATGACTACGGTGCCGCTGCCATGGTGGGTGGTCAAGTGTCCATAACGTTCTGAGAACGTGACCCACATATCAACGTCGACGTCGTTCCTGTTTCAACCGGGGCCCGCCGTCGTCCCACTGCGATAGATCCAACTGCACCATGTCGGGTTGCATTCGCCAGGGGATGCACGCGTTGGGTGCGGTTTCAAATGCCATCGAGTTTCCATGCGTTCGAATGAGCGCGAGATGAAGCGGTGCATCGGCATCGGGCAACCAGTATTTCGGGAGTACGAATCGGACGAGCCAGCGATCCGCATAGGAGCGTCGGTGTACTTCGGGAGATTCATCCTTGGGCCCGACAAGCACGGCGGGGTCATCCTGCTCCGGAATGCAGAGTGCGTATCTCGCAGGTTTGGATGGGGTGTTCGGAAGGCCGACAAGCACGGTGACGGCCTCGCGTCCCTTGAGTTCATCGAGCGAACGAAGCATGTTGAAGAATGGTTTTCCAGCGGTGTCCTGCGGCCGCACGCATTCGATGAAGAGTTCCCATCGGCCGGCCAGCTTTCGAAGTTGGGCAAACGTAGGTTCCGTGTTCGGTACCGATGCAGGTTGGCCGGTTCGCAGCTCAAGCAGCGTCCTCGGTGAACGGAAAGGGCCAAGCAGCGCGCCAGGAGGCTTGACGGAAATCTTCGCTGGACCGAATGGGATCGTCATCACATGCTGCTGGACGACGATGTTCAGCGAGGCAACGTCGCCCTCAATCAGTTCGGGGTACAACTGGGCGATGATGTCGGGAGCGGGCCGTTCCAAGGTGATACGTGTGACCGCCGAGGCATCGAGGCGTTCGCCACTTGGCACGTCCTCCTGTCCACTCCAGATGAACTGGGCTACGTGCGAGTCCGGATCTGGGTTGGCAATCGCCAGTTGGATCTGCTGTCCGTAGCGTTGTTCAAGCCACGCAAGGTCCGGAACCTGTCGGTCCGTCCAGGCCAGTGCCTTGTCCACGAGTGATGTCACCGGTTCCGGACTGAGCAGAATGTCGAGCAGTTCATTGATCGGCCCACGTTCAACAATCCATGTCGCGAACTCGATGTCGCCATCTTGGCACGTCTCCGTGAGTAGATCTTGACATCGCGCTGCAATACCACGTGATTCACCCGCGAGCCGTGTCAATCCGATACGCCAGAGCTGTTCGACATGCCGTGCAAAGAGTGATTCCACAGCGGTACCGGAAGGTGGCGGTGGTGGGCGCATATCCAGTCGATGTGCCAGCAGGGCCCATCTCCACCACGTGAATGGATTGTCAGCCATCGGGCGTGCAGGGCTGTTCGTCGCATTCATGTATTGAGAAGCTCGCCGCGCATGCCCAAGTGACAAGGCAGGCAGTGCATTCGGCAGGTGCATCCATCGCGGAGTGTAGGTGCGGGACCCAAGGACCAGCACGCCGCCTGCGTCCTCAGGCAGCTCAGCCAGCAGATAGACGCCGCTGCCGGGATTGTCCAGAGCAATCGTGGCCAGATCGTCAGTGGACCTGATCGGTCGGATGATGTTGTCGTTCCCATCCCAGCTCCACGGGCGAGGTGTTGGCCCTGTGTCACTGGTTCCGATCCAGGCGAGCACACCGGTGATACTGCGTTCTTTACCGTGATCGTTCAAGGAGAGTGTGACGTGTTCGGGCCACCCGGTCGTTTCATCGGTTGACCCGACTCGGGCCATCAGCACCCCGCCGCGAATGCCAACCAATGGCGCATTCTGCATGACCAGATCGCTGGCGGTGATTTCCGCGTGAGCAGATCCACACCACGCGCACAGTACGAACAGGTGAACAAGTGCGTGACGCATCATGTGGTCGACGCCGCGCGTCGGGCTTCAACCAGCCGGCCGGTTTCGGTGATCGTGGCATCAAGTGTTTCATTGATCACGAATGCATCGTAGAGATCCTGAGTGGTGGCTAGCTCAATCTCATGTTGTGCTTCTGCAAATCTGCGCTCGATCGCTTCCGCATCATCACGGCCACGTGCCTCCAGCCGCCGCCGGAGTTCCTCGTCACTGGGCGGAAGAATGAAGAGCATGAACGCATCGGGCATCGAAGTACGAACCTGCTTGGCCCCCTGCACATCGATGTCCAGAATCACCAATCGACCGGCGGCAAGTTGGGCTTCGACGGGCTCACGTGGAGTTCCATAGGCATGCTTGCCAAAGACCTCGGCGGATTCCAGGAATTGTCCTTCCGATTGCATCGAAGCAAACTGTTCCGCGCTCACGAACAGATAATCGACGCCATCCTGCTCCCCTGACCCCATGGGTCTGGTGGTGGCGGAGACGCTGAAGACGCCGTCAAAGCGAGTCAGCAGCTGGTGCGCAATGGTTGTCTTCCCGACCCCAGAGGGTCCGGAGAGTACCAGCAGCAGGCCGAAATTCGCGTTGGAGGACATGACAGGGCAGTGTACGTGGTGGACGGGTATTTAGCACCGTGCGAACGTACAATACGTGGCTCATGCCTTTACCGACCGTTGCCATCGTTGGTCGCCCGAATGTGGGCAAATCGAGCATCCTCAACCGGCTTGCTCGACGTCGCGTCTCGATCGTTGATCCAACGCCGGGCGTGACGCGGGATCGCGTGGCGGTCGTCATCGACCTCGAGCCTCCACTTGACGAGCCTGGTGGAGATGACATCGGGCCACGGATGCTTGAACTGGTCGATACCGGAGGCTGGGGAATCTACACGACTGAAGCGGGGCGATTTGATGATGCGGGCAAGGATCTCGCGTCACTGCGAAGCGACATTGAGCGGCAGATCACAACGGCGATGGAACAGGCGGCGATCATTCTCTTTGTCGTCGATGCGCAAGCCGGCCTCATGCCTCTGGACGACATCGTTGCGGATCTGTTGCGGCGCAATGGACTTGAAGATCGCGTGATCTGCATTGCCAACAAGACGGACTCGGATTCGTGGGAAGCACATGCCATGGAAGCAGCTGGCTTCGGCTTGGGCGTCCCGATGTGTTTCTCGGCGAAGAACGGTTACGGCGCGGGTGATCTGACGGATGCCATTTGGCGACGTCTCGGTGAGGTGGGTGCGCCGCCTGAAACAAATCCGGAGATGAAGTTGGCGATCGTCGGGAAACGAAACGCGGGAAAGTCCACACTCATCAACGCCCTTGCTGGCGAAGAGCGCTGCATCGTTTCTGACATTGCAGGGACGACTCGGGACTCGCTGGACGTGCGATTTGAAATGAAGGATCGCTCCTTTCTTGCGATTGACACGGCCGGATTGCGCAAACGCAAGAGCTTTGCAGGTGATATCGACTACTACGCCTACCACCGGATGCTGCAGTCGATTCGTCGCGCCGATGTGGTCTGCTTCTTGGTAGATGCAGTGGATCCGATTTCCAAGGTCGATCAAAAACTGGCTCAGGAGTTGCAGCGGCAGTTCAAGCCCACGGTCATCGTGGTCAACAAGTGGGACAAGGTGGATGATGCCCACGCGGAACCGCAGGATTTTCTCGACTACCTGACTCGCGAACTTCGTGGCCTGGATTTCGCTCCCATCGTCTTCACAAGCGCACTGGAGAGCCAGGGGCTGGAAGAGGTGGTAGCCATGGCCTTCAATCTCTATGAACAGGCTGGCCACCGAGAGTCGACTGGGCGGATCAACTCAATCATCGAGGGCATTCTCAAGAAGCGGGGGCCATCCTCACGTTTGGGAACGCAAGCGAAATTGTTGTTTGCATCGCAGGTCGACGAGCATCCTCCAACCATTGCGATGGTGGTCAATCAGCCGAAACTCTTCCGGGGTCGCTATGAGCGGTACCTCATGAACAGGCTCCGTGAAGAGCTGCCTTTTTCCGAGGTTCCCATCCGGTTGATCTTTTCCAGGCGAAAGAGGATCGATTTACAGGACCTCAAGGAAGGCAAACATCTGGATTGATGAAATAGGCAGACAAGTTTGCAAGAGCAGGCTTGATTCTGGCCCAAAGCCTGCTCCAATTCGGGCTCCAGCGTGTTGTGTGGTGGATTGGCTGGGAAGTGGAGCAGTGCATGTCGATTTCAGTACTTGTTGGTCTCATGCTTGCATCGGCACCTATTGCCGATGACGCGATCATCGTGTCGCCTGCGGCGATTGTTGAACATGTCGAGACACGTGAAGCCAGCAGCGTCTTGCCTCTGGATCTTCCTGGCTTAGGCCAGGTGACCTGCGTGCTGCAGCGGCACCACGTCACCTCCAGTTCGACGCGTTTCGTCATTGGATCCACGACGGGTCCAGATCGCGTGCTGCCCTTCGATCCCTCCACAGTTCGCATTCTTCGTGGCTCACTTGCGGGCATTCCAGGATCACGCGTCAGCCTGTCGACCACGGGGGACCACCTTCGTGGATCGGTCGTTCTTGCGGATGGAACCACGCATCGCCTACGGGCACCGATCGACGTGCCAGTAGATGGCGTGGGTGGGCGCTCACCGGACGTACCGCTGTGTGGACTGGGAGACTCCGCAGTTGAGATGCCATCCGGGGCGCGTATGGGTGACAGCTTGATTGCGCAGCGGTACCGCCTGCAGCTGGCCATCGAAACGGATTGGGAATACCGAGAACTCTTCACGAGCATGGATGATGCAGCCGCATACATCGTGTTTGCCTATGGACTCATCGATGAAATATTTCAACGCGACGCGGGCGTGGGCCTGGAACTGACCTACGTGCGGCTTTGGGATACACCCGATGATCTGTTCAACGACCCGAATCCCCTGGGACCATTCCGAACGTATTGGAATGAGAACATGGGAGACGTCACGCGGAGTGTGGCCCAGTTCTTTTCCGGCCGCCGGGATTTTCCCTACGGCGGAGCTGCGTACGTTTCGGTGATCTGCCGCAATGCCGGCTATTCCACGATTGGATACGTGCTCGGCTATTCCGGAGACATGTCTGTTCCAGGGGTGGACACCTACGACGTGCATGTCGCGGCCCATGAAATCGGCCACAATTGTGCGACGTACCACACGCACGATTACGGTCTTGATGACTGCAATGATCTCGAGGCTGCGCCATTGCGCGGGCCGATCATGAGCTACTGCTCCCAGACGACCAGTGGTGGCCAGGCGGTTACGGATGTTCGTTTCCACTCCTATGTACAGAACATCATGAAGGAATACTTTGCCGAGGCCGAAGCACAGTATCCGGAGTGTTTCGTGCTGGATTGCAATGCGAATCTGCTGTCCGATTCCGAAGACATCACCTCGGGGTTCAGTCTTGATTCAAACCTCGATGGCATTCCAGATGAATGTCAGGACTGCAATGGCAATGGCATTCTGGATCCACGCGATATTCTCGATGGCACAAGCAGCGATGTGAACGGCGATGCGCGGCCCGATGAATGCGAGGCCGATTGCAATGGAAATGGTGTTCCCGATGCACATGACATCGCGATCGGCACGAGCATCGATGCTTGGGGCAATGGGGTGCCGGACGAGTGTGATGTTGATTGTGATGGCGATGGCGTGGCTGACTACAACCAGATACAAGCGAAGATGGAACTTGACCTCGATCGTGATTTGATCCTTGACGCCTGCCAGGATTGTGATGGCGATGGCACGACTGATCTAGAGGTGCTGGACGGCGCCTGGTCGGCATGGGTGGGCTCATTTGATCATGAAGGCGAAGTCGGTCAATTCCATTCCATCGTTGGTACGCGAACCGGTGCAGTTGATAAAGGGCATTTGGATGGGGCATGGGAGGTCATCATTACCGACGACCGGCGGATTCTCGTCACGTCCACTGGGAACAATCGCGTCGTCGAGTTTGATGAATACGGTGGCTACGTACGTGATCTTGTCGGATCTGATGCGGGCTTGGCATCGCCGACAGGCATGACGCTGACTCCGTCTGGAACATTGCTGGTCAGTTCCACCGCAGACAACCGTGTCCTCGAGTTCGATGCCGATACCGGCGACTACATCGATGAGTTTACGTCCGGCACACCGTGGGATTTTATTCCACTGAACATGCTGGTGACGCTGGATGGCCGCTTGCTGGTGGCTTCAGCGACCGGTGCGGTTCTCGCTTGGGATCTTGCTTCCGGAAAAGAGCTGGGACATTTCGTCGAGAAGTCGGACAACGGCGGCCTGGCCAGCCCACGTGGGATGGCGCAGATGCGCGGTGGGGACGTTCTCATCGCCAGCCGGGGAACGAAACAGATTCTTCGATTCGACGGTGTGCGTGGTGATTTCGTTGGCGTCTTCAACAATGGCGGTACTGATGTTGCCCTGACAATGGATGAGCCATGGGGTGTGCGTGTCGGGCCTGATGGCCACGTGTACGTGTCACGAAACGGTGCCGTAGAGCATGATCACGATGATGGCCATGACGATGACGACCGTGTCGCTCGCTTGCACATCAACGCGACCCGTATCTACATCTTTGATGGCGTGACGGGTAATTTCATCCGGTCCTACATCACGGGACACGACACCGAACTCTGGGAACCGACGGGCTTTGATTTCATGCCTGGAGAGGCGACTGATTGCAATCGCAATGCACGGCCTGATGGGTGCGACATCGCTTCTGGACACAGTGACGACGTCAATGGTGATGGCATACCGGATGAGTGTCAGTGCCCACTGGATCTCGACGGTGACAGCATTGTCGGCGTCTCAGATCTGCTCATCGTGCTCGCTGACTGGGGTCCGTGCCCATTCTGCACCGGTGATCTGAATGATGATGGCGCAGTTGACATCAATGATCTGCTGCTGATCATCGGATCATGGGGCAGTTGCTTCTAGGTTCGAAGCCCGATGTCGTGATGAATCAATCCACCAGGGTGAATCGGCCGGTGTGGAGGTCGTATACACCACCGACGACGCTGCATGTGCCTGCTTCGATTGCATCGCTGATGACCGGTGAGTCCTTGGGAAGTTGCTTGACACCATTTTGAACGTTGATCTTGATGGCGTGGTTCAAGCGGTCTTCGGAGTCGGCGCTGGCGATGCTGGCGGGCAGGATCTGACTGATGAGCCCGGGAAGATTTCCAGGAAGATCAGTGACGGAGTTCTCATGCTTGATGGCGGCATCGACTGCTCCGCAGTTGCTGTGGCCCATGATGACGATGAGTGGCGTGTGCAGCACGGCAACGGCATATTCCAGGCTGGCGACGATTTCCTCGGTGGGAATGTTCCCAGCCACGCCGCAGACGAAGAGTTCGCCGAATGATTGATCGAAGACGATTTCCGGTGCAACGCGGGAATCGGCACAGCGAATGAAGGCGGCGAAGGGGCTCTGGCCCTCGGAACTTCCGCGTTGGGCGCTTTGGTGGTCATGGGGCAGCATGTCGCCACCGATGAACCGTTTGTTTCCGGCCATTAGCGCATCAAGTGCTTCTTGTGGGTTCTGAATGCTGGCGGGTTTTGGTTGCTCTGCCATTGCGCTCACCATGCCCAAGGTTGGGAGTGACAGCCCGGCGGCTGCGGTATTTCGGATCATGGCCCGACGTGAGGTTGATCGGGCATCTATTTCGTTGCACATGAATCTAGTTCCTTGAGTTGGTTTGCAGGTGCCTGCAAGGCAGTTATGTCGAGCGGTTTGATTCGGTGGTCAGCAGCACAGCGGCATATCCACCTTTGGAACGGAAGTAGAGGATCAGCCCGACGTAACAGCCGAACATAATGACTGGCAGGATAGCAACCCGGGCCAGTGCTGTACTTTTTCCGTGTTTGCTTGACAGCTCAATGATGTCCAGTTCTTCAGGGGTGGCCATGCTGGTGTCAGATGAGAGTGCGGTATAGCTACCGAAAATACTGTCTTTTTCCTCTGTGACGTATTGTGCATGAATGCCCGCATCCTGCTGGTAGAGCGCTTCTACCTTTGCACGATATTGCACGTTGCCCAGCCAGACGGCACCGAGCACGCCAACGCCAAGCATGCCGACGCCCGCGATGACATTGAGGGTCATGGCACCTCCACGTGGAAAGCGTTCGGCAACGAAGCCAAGCGTGGTGGGCCAGAAGAAAGTCTGGCCCAGTCCGTAGATCGTGGCGGCAATGATGATGACCGTGGCGCTGACTGTTGCACCTGGTGCACTGAGGACCGAGAGCCAGTAGATCCCGATTGCTGCGAGTGCAGCGCTCATGGCAAGGACGCCCAAGGGCTTGAGGGAGTGGATCAATGGGCTGCATGTGAGGCGGAGAACCACCATGATTCCGGCGGTGTAGACCAGTGCCCAGCCGCTGTCCAAGCCCATTGTGTCTTTGATGGCGGGTCCAAGGAGTTCCTTGATCCAGGCATCGGTACCCAGTTCCGTCGTTGCAAGGAGCAGCATGATGAGCAGCAGGAACACATACATGGGTCGCCCGAAGGAGCGGGCATAGGCCCCGTAGATTCCAGCGACGACCGCGGCGATGCCGAGTTGCCATCCAAAGCTCTGTACGGTTTCGATGCCCAGCACGTTGGTCGTCAATTCCATGACGATCATGAGGGCGACGATGAAAGCGCCACCCCAGCCGACTTCGGCGAGCATGGCTCGGTAGCCGACGCCGGCATCGACACGCTCACTTGTCGGGAATGTCGAGAGGAGCATCATGATGCCGTAGGCAACGGTTGGAATGAGGATCAGGCCTATTTTCCATTGCCAGGTCATGGCATCGCTGATGCCAAGCACGACGATGCCCGTGATGACCAACCCTCCAGGCCAGCCAGCATGGAGAATGTTCAGCCAGGTCGTCTTGTTGTCCCGGTAGATGCTTGCAATCAGAGGATTGATGACGGCTTCGACGGTGCCGGCACCAAGGGCGCCGACGACGCTTCCCCAGTACAGCATGTTGAAGCCATCGGCGAAGATGGTCATGAATGCAAAGGCCACGTGGCAGATGAACGCGAAGATCATCGCCTTGCCATAGCCGATTCTGTCGATGATGAGGCTGAAGAGGACGATGCTCACGCCAAATGGCCAGAGTCCGGCTCCAAGTATTGTTCCCTTCTGGGTTTCATCGAGTCCGAATGCTGCCTCCCACTCGGGAAGAATCATCATTCGAAGCATGAAGGCAAATGCCGTTGCGACGAGGGCGACGAAGCAGGCGCTGAAGAGCATGGTTCGCTGGGACGGGCTGAGCGTAGTCATGGGGATGGAATCCTTGTTGGGATGTGTGGCGATACTATGCAGAGATGATGGACCTTGCCACTGCCCGCGATCTGATGCACCTTTGGGTGCAGAGCCCCGCCCTGCGTATCCATATGGAATGCGTTGCAGCGTGCATGGGTGCAGTTGCCCAGCGGGAGGCCCCCGAGCAGGAAGAACGCTGGCGGGTTGCCGGCTTGCTCCACGATTTTGACTACGAAAAGCATCCGACGGCTGCGGAGCATCCATTCGTGGGCATCGAGCACCTGCGGTCCCGGGGTGACGTCGATGAAGAGATGCTCAACGCCATCCTTGGTCATGCCACCTACAGCGGCACGCCTCGGGACACCCCCATGGCAAAGACCCTGTTCGCAGTCGACGAGTTGTCGGGCTTCATCGTCGCCTGCTGCAAGGTTCGCCCCAACGGCATCAGCGACCTTGCTCCCAAGTCGGTGAAGAAAAAGTTGAAGGTCGACAATTTTGCTGCGGGTTGCGACCGGGATGACATCGCGACCGCCATGGCTGAACTCCAGGTCGATCCGACCGAGCACATCCAGTTCTGCATTGATGCGTTGCGTGCCGATGGTGAGCGACTTGGGCTCATGCCATCATCACAGTAGCGCCAGTCCACATGGTGCCTGCGCCGCGGTGTCGTATCAGTTTTGTCGCAGCCCTTCTTCAATGCGATGAAG
>JAQWRC010000052.1 GCA_029243925.1 Phycisphaerales bacterium | reverse complement strand
CATCGAGCAGCGAGAGGCGGCTGATCATGTCGAATGAATCCATGCCACGGTTCGATGCCAGCGCAGAGCACTTTCGCACAGCCATCATCGCCACGGTTGGGCCCGCCTCCCGTGATGCAGAGACCCTTGGGCGTCTGATCGATGCTGGCGTGAACATCATCCGGCTCAACTTTTCTCACGGTACTGAACAGGAACACGAAGCCACGCTCAAGTCGGTCCGGGCAGTTGCCCGTGAGCGAGGCGTGCCCGTAGCGGTGCTCGGTGATTTGCCTGGCCCGAAGATCCGACTTGTCGAGGTTGAGGGAGATGGCGTTGATCTCATGGAGGGTGCAGAAGTCTCCTTCCAACGGTCGTGCACTCGCGTTACCTCTGCGGATGTGCTCGGGTGCACCATGTCCGGCATGGTGGACTGGGTCCAGACGGATCATCGCGTCCTCATCAATGACGGTCAGGTACGGCTTCGCGTGATGCAGACCAGTGCAGATGCATTCGTATGCCGCGTGGAGGTCGGAGGCCGAGTCAGTTCACACAAGGGTGTGAATCTGCCGGACACGGAGCTGGACATCGACATGCCGACCTCACGTGACCGTGATCTCGCCGCATGGGCGGTGGATCACCAACTCGACTGGCTTGCGATGAGTTTCGTTCGGACTGCTGCCGACGTCGACGCTTTGGATGCGCACCTCAAGCAGTGTGCGAAGGTGTCGACTCGTCCGATTCCGATCATTGCAAAGATGGAAGTGCCCGTTGCCATCGAGCATGCTCGGGATATCGCCGCCAGTGTCGACGCCATGATGGTGGCTCGTGGTGACTTGGGCGTCGAACTTGATCTGGCCGAGGTGCCTGCCGTGCAGAAGCATCTCATGTCGATCTGTCGTGATGCGGATCTGCCTTGCATTGTCGCTACGCAGATGCTCGAGTCGATGATCGAGGCTCCAACGCCCACTCGCGCTGAGGCCAGTGATGTGGCCAATGCCGTCTTCGACGGTGCCGACGCGGTCATGCTTTCTGGTGAAACTGCAGTCGGTCGGTACCCGGTGGAAACGGTTGAGGTCATGCGCCGTATCACGCGCACGACTGAAGCCGGCATGCGATCAATGAACCTGGTTTCAGGTGGTGACCTTGAACTGCCGCAGAGGCAGATCCACGGTGGCGAAGTTGCGTTGACCCATGGCGTCTGGGCTGCGGCGATCGATTCCGATGCTCGTTGCATCATCGTGCGGTCGCATACCGGTGCGTGGGCCCGGAGATTGAGCCGTAATAATGTACTGCTGCCTGTGCTTGCATTTGCTGATGACTCCCGGACCGTTCGACGCATGCTGCTGTACCGAGGCGTGACGCCGGTCTACTTCGAAGAATTGCCTGAGGGCCCAGATTTGTGGTCGCTGGCGGAACGTGAAGTGCGCAGTCGAGGCTGGGCAGGTGATGGTGATCATGTGGTGTTGGTGACCGGTTCTCCGGTTCGTGCCGGCGATGCGGCAGCCAGCGTCGTGGTGCACCGCTTGGACGCTGCCTCCTGATGCGTGCACGTGTGCTTTCCATTGGTGATGAGTTGCTTGACGGCTCCAGCGCCGACACGAACTCCTCGTGGATTGCGGCCCGCTTGGTCGAGCATGGCATTCAGGTGCTTGGCATCCAGGTTGTTCCTGATGTGGTTGAAGACATCGTTGACGCGATGTCAGTGTCGGTATCTGATGCGGATCTCCTCATCGTGACCGGCGGGCTCGGGCCAACGCCCGATGACGTGACTCGCGAGGCGATGGCAGTGGCCATGGGATGTGAGCTGGTTCAGAATCCTGAAGCCACGTCGTGGGTCGCGCAGTGCCTGCGTGAACGAGGGCTCGAGCCAACCGAAGGGCAGTTGTCCATGGGATGTTGTCCTGCAGCAGCGGCTTGGGCGCCGAATTCGGCGGGGACTGCTCCGATACTTCATGGGGCAGTAGAAGAAGCGCACGTCTGGATATTGCCTGGTCCGCCACGTGAAATGCGCATGGGGTGGCACGAGCAGGTGGCCCCTTCACTGCATGTGGATGCCGCCTCGAGACTCTGGCATGGCCATGTCTACAGTCATGGTCTTATTGAAGCGGAGGCAGCTGATCGTCTCGGTGAGCTGCTTGATCGAACCAACGATACGGTTCTGGGGACTCGGATGAGTCATGGGATCTTCATCGTGTCCATCACTGCCGCAGAGGAACGTGCTGGAAGAGTGGTGCAGGAGGAAGTGGA
>JAQWRC010000268.1 GCA_029243925.1 Phycisphaerales bacterium | reverse complement strand
AGGATTCTCTGTTTGGCTATGACCTCGATATCGATGGCGTCAATGCCATCATTGGTGCTCCGGGCTCGGAGGATTTCTCAGGGAATTCAGACCGTGGCATGGCGTACCTGTATGTTGATGGTGGTGGCGGCTATTTTCCGGAAATGGTGATCGAATCGTCTAGTGGGCAGGACGGCGCATTCTTCGGCGCTGCAGTGGGTATTCAAGACGACCTCTTTGCGATCGGCGCGCCGTACCACAGTTTTGGTACGGGCTTCGTCGACATCTACTATGACGTGACTGGCGGTGGAGATTGGACGGTGTTCAATACCATTCTGCCGAACACCACAACGGTGAACGATTCATTTGGCTTTGCAATCGACGTTGCGGCTTCAACCGTCTATGTCGGCTCGCCATTCGGGGAGGGCCTCGGGTCCGATACGGGTTGTGTGCATGGCATGAAATACAACGCCTCGGGCGGACAGTTCATGGAAGAAGAGCGTTTCTACGCCTCTGACCTCGCCGGTACTGATCTGGGTGGAGTCGGGTACAGCATTGCCGCGACCAATCGACAATTGTTGGTCGGCGCCCCGTATGACAATGGTGATCAGGGCTCATCATTGTTGTTCGCTTCGGAACGTTTCTGGACGAATCCTGGCGGCGGTGCCTGGGCTGATGCGGCCAACTGGTCCGGCGGTTCGGTACCTGAATCTGAAAATCCTGTGATCTTTGCGGTTCCTGGCGCATTCACCGTCGACTTCCCCGTCGGGCAGGCGCCGGAAATCCAGTCGTTGGACATGCTCGACGGCTTCGTGCTGTTTGATCTGGTCAGCGGTGGCTTGACCTGCAATGCAGCCAATGGCAAGGGATTGATTGTTGCGTCGGACGGCACGGCCGCTCTGCAGGTCAGTCAGGGCTTCTTCGATGTTGGCAGCAACTGTGTAATTGGTGATTCCACTGGAAGTGACGGCTTGCTTCGTCTGGATCAGGTCTACATGAATGTTGCAGAAACGTTGTCCATCGGCGAGCAAGGCTCCGGACATCTTTCGCTCTTCAACTCATCCACCCTCCAGGCCGACATGTTGACGATCGGGAACAACGGTGGGACCGGTCTGCTTGAAGCTGGTGCAGGGGACTACATGTACTTCGATCCAGCCAATCAGTCCGAGTATGGGGTGGGATTGACCGATGGCGTGATCATTCTCGAAGATGGTTATATCGAGGCGGGCGGCGAAGGCATACGCATCGATCCCGAGGGCAATCTGGAAGGGTATGGCACGGTGGTCGGCGACATCTTCAATGTCGGTGAGCTCGAGATATCGCCTGGCGTTCCTGGTGATGGGCCTTACAGCATCGATCTCTACGGCACGATGATCATGGTCCGCGAAGAAACCAGCGGCGATCTTTCCAAGGGTTCATTGGTCACCAGCTGGGATGGCAATGATCAGGTCTTTCTCGACATCAGCAACAATGCCTATCTTTCCGGGCTCTACCGCCTTGATGTTCCAGTTGTGAACAGCGTCTCATCCGGTGATACCTTTAGTGTGTTGAGGGCGTCGACGATTGAGGAGGATTTCGAGTGCTATCTCGTTCCGTATGTGGATGAGACGACGTATTTCAGATTCTCGCGTGACATGCGAGGCGGCGCTACGACGATCGAAGGCAATGTCAACGATCTGGCCATTCCATTCGGGTTCAACCCAATGGTTGATGGGCCGGTCATCACTGGCGAGGCCCGCTCGATCGAGCCCATGGATGTCGATGGCGACGGCGATGACGATCTTGTCGTTCTGGCCAGTGGGGCCGATGGTGGTGATGCGGTGTGTGTCCTGCTCAATGAGGACGGCGCATTGTGCCTTGACTCGCAGATTTCTGTTTCGGGGAATCCGGCCGACATGGACAGCGGCGACTTCGACAATGACGGTGATCTGGATCTCGCTGTGTCGTGTCTGACGAGCAACAAGCTGCAGATCCTGGAGAACACCTCCGGCTCCTTTGCTGTGGTCCAGACCTATGACACCGGTAATAAGCCGATTGCCCTGACGGTCTTCGACTGGGATGGCAACAACTACATGGACATTGCGTTGATCAATCAGGATGACGACACGCTGTATGTCTACCAGAACAGTGAAGCGCTCCGGGCCATCGCGTTCGGCACGCCTGATTCGACGGCGACATCGGACAGTCCGGCGGGAATTGCTCCAGGCGATTTCGACAACGGCGGTGACAAGGAGGACGACATCGTCGTTGCCGGTTCCGATGGCGAGATCACGTACCACCACAACATTTCCGGTGTGTGGGGGACGACTGAGGAAGAGGATCTTGACGAATCAATCGGCGGATCCGCGGCGATCGATCTTGATCTCGATGGCATCGACGATCTGCTTGTGAGTCTTCCCGACTCATCGGAATCGGCGGTGCTCTACGGTCCGTCATCTGACATCACCATGGTCACGTTGCCGCTGGACAGCAGTGGCTTCACTGAGATCGACCTGGATGATGACGGTGATGGCGATGCGGTCTTTGATGGTCCCAACGGTGCAGGGCGTGGGACGATCGGCGTTCGTGTGCTCCGCAACGATACCGAGACTGATGCGGTGGTCTTCATGGATGTGCCAGCTGGTGTTCTGGGTGGTTCGTCTTCGCTGAGTACCGGGATGCTTGTGGACATCGACGTCTACCCCGATCTGCTGACGGTTGGGAATGATGACGTTGAGAACGAGTTCACGGTTAGCGTTCAGACGAGTGTCAATGACCCGCTTTGGGCGCCGGACAAATGTGCGTCCGGCTGCGAAGGCGATTCCGACGGTAGTGGTGCGGTGGACGTCAGTGACCTGCTGAACGTCATCGGCGACTGGGGATCATGCGGCAAGGGTGATTGTCTGGGCGACATCAACGGGGACGGGGACGCGAACGTCTCGGATCTGCTGTTGGTCATCGCCAACTGGGGCTCCTGCTGATCTGAAAATTCGGCTCCAGCGTCACCAGACTGTGTTGGCATGGCCGATACCGTTGGTGCAGGTACCATGCTGCTTGAACCATGATCGATGATCCTTCACATCCCGACGACGCTGATCGCCCTGAGGCGGATGATCTGCCGGACGAGGAGATTTCCCGGTACGCCGACAGCGAGATGCCCACGCTTGATCCCTCGAGCGTGCCCAATACGGGCGAGGGTGGGACGGTCGAGCGGAAGTCGCTTGCTGATCGGGCGAAGGTGCCGGATCGGATCGGGCCCTATCGGGTTCTGAGCGTCATCGGATTCGGCGGCATGGGTGGCGTCTACGAGGCGGTCCAGGAGGATCCGCGTCGGCGGGTGGCACTGAAGATCATCAAGCCAGGGTGCGTCAGCGAGCAGGCGCTGCGTCGATTCCGGTTCGAAGCGCAGGTGCTTGGCACGCTGCAGCATCCGGGGATTGCGCAGATCTACGAGGCGGGCACCTTCGAGGATGAGCAGGGTGAGCGTCCGTACTACGCGATGGAGTTCATCGCGGGCGCGAAATCGATCACGGAGTACGCGACCTCGCACGATCTGTCGGTCGATGATCGGCTTGATCTGTTCAGGAAGGTCTGCGATGCGGTGCATCATGGTCACCAGAAGGGGATCATCCACCGCGACCTCAAGCCCGACAACATTCTCGTCAATGCCGCGGGCAATCCGAAGATCATCGACTTCGGTGTTGCTCGGACGACCGATGCGGATCTCGCGGTCAAGACGATGGAGACGAGTTTCGGTCAGATCCTCGGAACGCTGCAGTACATGAGTCCCGAGCAGGTGGAGGGTGATCCGACGCAACTGGACACGCGAAGTGACGTGTACGCGTTGGGAATCATTCTTTACGAGTTGCTGTGTGAGCAGCTTCCCTACGACGTCAAGCAGAAGGCGTTGCATGAGGCCATCCGGGTCATTCAGGAAGATCAGCCTGATCGTCCATCGACGATCACGAGGGTGATTCGCGGCGACATCGAGACGATCACGCTCAAGGCGATCGAGAAGCAGCGTGACCGACGCTACGATTCCGCGGCGGCGTTCGGTCGCGACATCATGCGGTTCCTGGACTCCGAGCCCATCGAAGCTCGTCGGGCGAGCATGGGGTACCAGTTGCGCATGTTCTCGAAGCGGCATCGTGTCACGGTCAGCGCCGCGGTCATGGTGGTGTTGGCGATTTCCATCGGGTTGGTGTTGTTCTGGGTGTCGTGGGCGAGGGCGGAGCGGCTCAACGTGCAGCTGGAGATCGAAAAGGCCAATGTGGTCCGGGAGCGCAACGTCGCTCAGGAGCAGTTGGCCGAGACCAAGGGCGTGCATCGTGATCTTCAGGGCGTCACGCTCAAGAACATCCGTCGTCTCAACGGCGCGCTCAGTGAGAAGGAGCGGTTGGCTCGTTCGGTGGTCGACTATTTCCAGAACCTCGATGAGGACGCGCGTGACGAGCAGGATCTGATCGTATTGGCGCAGGCTCGGATGGAGTTGGCGCAGGTCCTTGGCGGGAGGAGTCAGGACAATCTTGGTCAGTATGACGATGCGGTCGAGGAGTTGAAGTCCGCGATTGCGTTGTGGAATGATTTGGTCGAGGCGAATCCCGAGGAGTTGGGTCGGGTGCAGTTTCTGGCGTTGGCTCGATCTCGCCTGTCTGATGTCTACCAGACGCAGGAGCGGTACCTCGAGGCGGTGCGCATGCTCGAGTTGGCGACGGAAAGTCTGGAAGAGGTCTTGGAGCGGCAGCCGGAGGATGCAGGCACGCTTCGTGTCTTGAGCAACATCTATCAGAACATGGCTG